>JAHDHM010000105.1 GCA_020631315.1 Acidimicrobiales bacterium | reverse complement strand
GTTCACCAGTTTCGGGGTGGTGTTGTTGCTGGGGGGTCCCGGCCGCACGACGCTCGAGGTCGAGACGTACGTGCAGACCACGGCGTTCCTCCGGCTCGACGTCGCCGCCGTGCTGGCGATGACACAGCTGGCGATCGTGGTCGGCCTGCTGGCCCTCCAACGCCGGATCGGCTCGGTGGTCACGTCAGACCAGGTGCGAGCGAGGGACCGTCGGCGGCCCGTCGTCGGCTGGCGGGCGCGGACACTCGTCGGCGGCGTGCTCGGTGGAGCGGTCGCGTTCATCGCCGTGCCGATGAGCATCCTCGTCGTGCGGTCGCTGCGTGTCGACGGCTGGTCGCTCGACAACTACCGCGCTCTGGGTGACACGCCGTCGATCTCGCTCGTGCCACCGAGTGAAGCCATCACCGCATCGCTCACGATCGCCGCATGGTCCTCGGTCGTCGCCGTGGTGGTCGGCGGGCTGGCCAGCGCGGTCATCGTCTACGGCCGAGGCCGTGGGGCTCGCTGGCTGGACGGTGCGCTGATGTTGCCGCTGGGCACGTCTGCGGTGACGCTCGGCTTCGGCATGCTCATCGCACTCGACGAACCGCCGCTCGACCTTCGAGCCTCGGCGATGTTGGTGCCGATCGCTCACGCGCTCATCGGCGTGCCCTTCGTGATCCGTCTGATGGTCCCTGCGATCCGTTCGATCGACGATCGCCACCGCCAAGCGTCGCTGCTGTTGGGAACGCCACCGTGGGCCACGTGGCGTCGCGTCGACCTGCCGATCGTCTGGCGTTCGCTCACGGCGGCGACGGCCTTCGCCTTCACCGTCTCACTCGGTGAGTTCGGGGCCACGGCGTTCCTGGTGCGTCCGGACCGGCCGACCGTGCCGACGATGATCGTTCGCCTCATCGGCCGGCCGGGCGCCACGAACTTCGGTCAGGCGATGGCGATGGCCACGATCCTCATGGCGTTGACGATCGTGGCGGTGGCAGCGATCGAGCGGGCGAGAGTCGGCGAGCACGGCGACTTCTGAGCGACGGGTGCCGCTGTGCCCCGTTCACCAGGGAGCGACGGACGGACGACCTCGCCCGACTCGACGCGCCGCACCCGCCTCGAGCGCTCGATCGACGGCGATGTGGCCTGCGGCCAGGGCCGCGATCGGCTCGGCGCCTGCAGCCAGAGCTGCGGTGATGCCGGCGCTGAGCACGTCACCCGTGCCCCTGACACTGGCTTGATGGGTTCGGGGCAGGGCGACGCGCTCTCGTGCGATCTGCAGGGTGCCGTCGGCAGTCGCGACGGCATCGATCAGCTGTCCCCCATCGCCTGCTCCGCCTCCGGTGACGACGACGAGAGAAGGGCCCGTCGACTGCAACGCTGCGGCTGCAGCGAGCGCGGTCTCTGCCGAGTCGGTCGGAGCCCTGACCAGCAGGGCTGCTTCGGGACGGTTCGGGGTGACCACTGCGGCCATGGGGACGAGGGTCGATCGATACACCTCGACGAGCTCGTCAGACACGATCTGGCGTCCGTCGCCGTCGACCATCACCGGGTCCACGACAACCGGCAGACCGCTGTCAACGAGGCGATCGGCCACGGCCATCGCGAGCTCTGCATCCCACAACATGCCCGTCTTCACCGCTGCCGGTCGCAGGTCGGCGAGCAACCGGTCCACCTGATCGACGACGAACTCGGCGGCGAGGGGCTCGGCACGACCGAACCCGACCGTGTCCTGCGCCGTCGCGACCGTGAGCACGACACTGGGATGGACGTCGGCGGCGGCGAACACGGCCGCATCGACCAGCACGCCGACGGTTCCGGTCGGGTCGAGGCCGCCGATGGTGGTCGCGACGACAGCGTCCGGTGGTGCCTCTGATGTCGTCGGAACGCTCACGCCGCACACCCTACGACGGGACCCGAGAAGGTCGGGCCGAGCGAATCCGGCCTACGGTCGTCCCATGACCGGTCGCCCCACCATCGGTGTCATCGCCAACCCGCTGTCGGGCAAGGACGTGCGACGCATCGCCGCACGTGGTGCTGTGGCGACGAACGAGGACAAGCGCAACCGGATCGCCCGCGCCGTGGTCGGCGCCGTGTCGAGCGGTGTCGAATCGGTCGTGGTCATGGACGAGCCGTTCGGTATCGCGAGCGGAGCCGTTCGAGACCTGCGCCTCGCGATCGACGTCGAGGTCCTGGACGTGGGTCGTGCCCTGCGACCCGAGACGACTGCGGCAGCAGCGATCCAGATGCGCGAGCTCGGCGTCGACGTCATCGTGGTGCTCGGTGGCGACGGCACGAACCGCATCATCTCGATGGCCTGGCCCGAGGTGACCCTCGCACCGATGTCGACGGGCACGAACAACGTGTTCCCGACCCCGATCGAACCGACGATCATCGGCGCAGCTGCGGGGCTCGTGGCCACCGGCCGGGTCGATCCCGACCGACACGCGCCGAAGTCGAAGATCGTGCACGTGACCGACGACTCGGGCGCCGACGAGACGGCGTTGATCGACGCCGTCGTCCTGGTCGACGACTTCGTCGGCAACCGCATGCCCTACGAGCCGTCCGGACTGCGCCAGCTGGTGGTCAGTCGCTCCGAGCCGACGGCGATCGGGGTGTCGGCGATCGCCGGACGTGTCGAGCCGTGTGCCGAATCCGACGAAGCCGGAGTGCTGGTGGAGTGCGGTCCGGGTGGACGGCCGGTCACGGTGCCACTGGGACCGGGTCTGTTCAGGACCGTCGAGGTCCGCTCGTCTCGTCGTCTCGAGCTCGGCGAACAGGTGTCACTCGATGCGATCGGCGCGAACGGTCGGCCGGGCATCGTGGCCTTCGACGGTGACCGGCTGCTCTCGACCGGACCGGACGTGACGGCCACGGTGCGTCGCGATGGGCCTCGGGTCGTCGATGTCCCTGGGGTGATGCAGACTGCGGCGACGACCGGCGCCTTCGACGGTGCAGCCCATGGCCTCGACGACGATCTGCGCCGGGGACCCGCCGCCACATGACCCCACGCAGCCTGACCCACACACCAGCCCGAGACGACATGAGCACACGCCCGCTGCCCGACCGGGCTGACATCGCACCGTTCCGGGTCATGGAGGTCATGCGCCGCGCCGCCGAGCGCGTCGCTGCCGGTGATGACGTCGTCCACCTCGAGGTCGGACAGCCCGGAACCGGAGCACCGAGCGGCGTCGTGACCGCAGCACACGAGGCGCTCGACAACGACGTCCTCGGCTACACGGTGGCACTCGGCCTGCCGGAGTTGCGCACCGCGATCGCCAAACACCTGCGCTCCTGGTACGACGTCGAGGTCGACCCGGCGCGGATCGTGATCACCCAGGGCAGCTCGGGCGGGTTCGTGTTCGCCTTCCTGGCGTCGTTCGCCGCGGGAGCACGTGTCGGCGTCCCGGCCCCGGGCTACGCCTGCTACCGCAACATGCTCGCCGCCCTCGACATCGAGGTCGTCGACCTGCGGGTCGGCGCCGACGAGGGCTACGCGCTGCGTCCTCACCACCTCGATGCTGCGGGCGAGCTGGACGGTGTGATCGTCGCGAGTCCGAACAACCCGACCGGCACGATGCTGAACGCCACCGAGTTGGCCGATGTCGCGTCGTGGTGCGCCGAGCGCGACGTCACGCTCATCAGCGACGAGATCTACCACGGCATCACCTTCACCACGCCGGCCGCGACGGCGATCGGCCTTCCCGGCGATCCGATCGTGGTGAACAGCTTCTCGAAGTACTTCTCGATGACGGGCTGGCGGCTCGGGTGGATGGTCGTCCCTGAGGACCTCGTGACACCGATCGAGCGCCTGGCCCAGAACCTGACGATCGCCCCGTCGACGCTCTCCCAGCGAGCTGCCCTCGCTGCGTTCGACTGCGCCGACGAACTCGAAGCCAACGTCGACCGGTACCGGCTGCACCGAGAGCTGCTGCTGGAAGGCCTGACCGAGCTCGGCTTCACCGATCTGGCACCGGCGGACGGCGCGTTCTACGTGTGGGCCGACGTGAGCCATCTCGGGATCGACAGCGAGACCCTGTGTGCCCGCTGGTTGGACGAACTCGGCGTGGCGACCACGCCGGGGGTCGACTTCGATCCGATCGCCGGTGACCGCGCCGTGCGGTTCAGCTTCGCCGGCACGACCGACGACGTCCACGAGGCGTTGCGTCGCCTCGCCAGCTGGCCCGATCTGAAACGATGAACCCATGACCGACGTGGACCTCGATCCGAACGACATCCCCGAGGTGGTCGAGTTCGACTGCCCACGCTGTCGCCACACGGTCACCGAGGCGTTCTACGGGCCGTGCGTGCGGTGTCGGCGTGAGCTGCGGGCCACACAGGGCACCGATGGTCGTGACATCGAGACCGTCGCATACGAGCCCAAGATGAACGTGGTCCCCAACCAGATCGCCACCAAAGAATAGAAGTCGATGGAGACCGCTGATCTCGTGGCGCGGTGTCTAGCGCAGCCCGAGGCGGAGCTGACGCGGCCGTTCGGGGACGACGTCATGGTGTTCAAGGTGGCAGGGAAGATGTTCGCCCTCGTGCCCGATCACGCGGACCCGCCGTCGATCTCGCTGAAGGGCGAGCCGCTCGACAACCAAGCGTTGCGTCAGCGGTACGCGTGTGTGACGGGCGGCTACCACCTGAACAAGGAGCACTGGAACACCATCGTCGTCGATGGTGAGATGCCGAGTGAGGAGCTCGGGCAGTGCATCGAGGACAGCTACGACCTTGTGGTCGACAAGCTGCCGAAGAAGGTCAAGCTCCGCCTGCAGGGACAGGTGCGAGCGCTCGACTGACCTGCGCGTCCAGGATCTGAGCGACACACGCCGCGACCTTCCGGGCGGTCGGCAGGTCGAGGAACTCGTTGGGCCCGTGGGCGTTGGACTCCGGTCCGAGCACGCCGGTGATGACGAACTGGGCGTTCGGGAACTTCTCGCCGAGCATCCCCATGAAGGGGATCGAGCCGCCCTCGCCCTGGAAGCCGGCCGGCCGACCGAAGTGGGCTTGCGAGGCGTCGGCCAAGGCGGACTCGAGCCACGGCTCGAGTGTGGGTGCGGCCCATCCCGGTCCGGACTCGCCGCCGGTGAACGTCACGGTCGCGCCCTGCGGCGGATCGACCGTCAACGCGTCTCGGAGCGCAGCGAGGGCGGCGTCGGGATCGGCGGTCGGTGGGAGTCGCACCGAGAGCTTCGCGGCGGTTGCCGGGCGCAGGACGTTGCCGGCGTCGTCGGGATGCGGCGCACCTGCCAGGCCGGTGACCGACAGGGTCGGTCGCCAGGTGCGGGCGAGCTCCTGTTCGACCGGATCGTCGTCGAACGGCGTCGTGTCACCGTGGAACCACGCGGGGTCGGCGACCACGCCACCGACCGCAGCCACCGCCGCTTCGGTCTGGCGACGTCGATCGGCCGGGATCTCGACGTGCAGCTCGGGCAGCAGGAGCTGCCCGGTGGTCGAGTCCTCGATTCGGTCCAGCAGGCTGCGCAACAACCGGAAGCTCGACGGCACGATGCCGGACGCCGAGCCGCTGTGGAGCCCGACATTGGCGACGCGCACCTCGAGGGTGCCTCCGGCGAGGCCACGCAGCGACGTGGTGACCCACAGCGCGTCGTAGTCGGCGGCGCCCGAATCGAGACAGATCACCAGCGACACGTCGCCGAGCCGGTCCGCGAGGTGGTCGACGTAGGCGGGCAGGTCAGGGCTGCCTGACTCCTCGCTCGCCTCGATCAGCACGACGAGCCGGCCGTGCCGGCCGCCCGCAGCGACGAGTGCTTCGATCGCCGTGAGCGAGGCGAACAGCGCGTAGCCGTCATCGGCGCCGCCGCGCCCGTACAGCCGCTCCCCCAGCATGACCGGCGTCCACGGACCCTTGTCCTCGTCCCAGCCCTCCATCTCGGGCTGCTTGTCGAGATGGCCGTACAGCAGCGTGGTGGTGTCGTCGGCCACCCCAGGCGAGGCCGGGATCTCGCACAGGATCACCGGTGTGCGGTCGTCGAGACGGACGACCTCGACCGTGAGGCCCTCGATCTGACGGGCGGCAGCCCAGGAGCGGAACAACTCGACGGCCCTGTCCATGTGGCCGTTGGCAGCCCAGTCGGGATCGAAGACCGGGCTCTTGTTCGGGATGGCGATGTAGTCGACGAGCACCGGAACCACGTGGTCCCACGAGGCGGTGATGTGGTCGTCGATGGTGCGGGCGTCGAGCATGACGGCAGCGTAGATGCAGCTCGGTCAACCGGTAGAGGGAGACGCCACAGCGAGAGCGCCGCCGAAACATGGAAGAAGCCAGAAAAATGGAAGAACCCCGAGCCACTTCCCGCGGGATTGCGGGCCGCGAGGGGACGTCCTCGCGAAGCTCGGGGTTCCGGTGGTCCGGGGTGGAGTCGCCACCGAGGTCCAGCTCGATCCGGGGATCAGGCAGGGCCAGAGGCGTCCCACACTCGGTGCGGGAGCCTCAGCGCCCGGCCACCTCCAACGTCCAACAGTCAGAATTCATAGTGGTGGACCACCTCCTTTCTTTGGTGAGGAGATGGTGACACACCACCCGTCACCGGGACGAGTCGCTTTCGTCAACGGCGCGTGAACAGGCCGGCGGCGCAGCTCACTCTTCGGTGAGCCAGCCGGCGAACCGGCGGGTGAACAGCGCCGGCATGCCGCCCGTGTGGACGAACACGATCGGCCGATCTGTCAGGCGGCCCGCGGCTGCTTCGGCCATCAGACCGGCGAACGCCTTGCCCGAGTACACGGGATCGAGCACCAGACCCGTCGTTCGGGCCATCACACGGATGGCGGCACGTGCGCCGTCGGTCGGGGCGCCGTAGCGCTCGCCGACATGGCCGCGCAGGACCTGCACGTCGCCCGTGGGTGCACTGCGTCCTGCGAGCTGCGCCGTCTCGGCTGCCAACCGGGTGACCTTCTCGGCGACACCGGACACCGCGCCCACGTCCACGGCCGTGACCCGCGCGTGATCGCCGAACCCGGCGACGAAGCCGGCATGGGTGCCGCCGGAGCCCTCCGCGTGGACCACCAGCGCATCGGTCGGAGCGTCGGCATCGATCTCATCGGCCGCCACGACGTAGCCGAGCGCACCGACGGGAGAGCTGCCGCCGAGAGGAACCGGATACGCCGAGCGTTCGGCCGCGACCGCCGAGATCGCGCCCTCGACGTCGTCGCCGTACTCGCCGCCCGTCGACACGACCTCGGCGCCGAAGAGATGGTCCAGCACGAGGTTGCCCTCCGGCACCTCGGGGAGGCTGCCACCGAGCACGGCCACGCACTGAAGCCCTGAAGCAGCCGCCGCAGCCGCGGTCATGCGGACGTGGTTCGACTGCACCGCCCCGCCGGTGACGACGGTGTCATGACCCAGTGCCATCGCGTCCGCCAGCAGGAAGTCGAGCTTGCGAGCCTTGTTCCCGCCACCGGCGAAGCGCGTGAGGTCGTCACGCTTCACGTACAACTGCCCGGCGAGCAGGCCGATCGCTTCGGCGAGGCGGTCATGACGCTCGAGTGGCGTCGGCCTTCCCGCCAGTTCGAGACGAGGAACCCGGTCGAGAGCGTCCATCGTCCGACCGTAGCCCTCCATGACCCGGCGGCGGCCCGCCCCACTGCCGGCAGCCGAGGTCACCGACTCCTTTCGCGCGACGGGCACCGGTCGACGAGCCAGACGGAGCGCTTCCGCGTTCCATCCGGGGTGAATGGCAATGCACGACAATCGACACGTTCTCAGGGACCTCTGACATGGGTCGCTGTTACGACTTCGGCGTCTCGATCGACACGTCTTCGGAGCGCGCCATGGTGGTCGCTGCCGAAGGAGGGATGTGTGTCTGTCCGTCGAGTGGTGTGACCTGCACGGGTCGCTTCGCCGGCTGCGCGGACATCCTCAACCAACCGGGCCGGGTGCCGTCGAACGCGCCTGCGTGGTCGCTGGACCCGTCGCCGGAACCGGTCGCCGTACTGCCGACCACGCCACAGCCCGTCGCCTTCGCTGCGACTCCTCAGCCGGCGCCCATCGCTCAGCCCGCATCCGTCGCTCAGCCCGCACCCGTCGCTCAGCCCGTCGCCACCGTCGCAGCAGCTCCTCAGGCCGTCGCAGCCCCCCAGCCTGCAGCCGTGCCTCCTCAGCCGGTGGTCCAGCCAGCGACCATGGCACCTCCGGCACCGGTTGCCGCCGCTCCCACCACAGCCGCTGCACCCGCACCGGCACCTGCGCCATCGGCCAACGACGCGCTCGTCTCCGAACTGCTCACGGCCGTCCGCGAGCTCCAGACCGAGATGGCTGCTGTCCGTCAGCAGCCACAGGAGCTCTCACTCGACGACCTCGCCGACGCCATCAACGCGATGCGAGGCGCACCCGCCGCTGCCGCACCGGTCGCACAGGCCAGCGCGCCCGCACCTGCCCCCACGCAGCAGCCCAGCCATGCCGCGGAGATCCAGCAGCTGCGGACAGAGGTGCTCGCTCGCCAGGACGAGCTGGCCGGGTCCCTGCACCGTCTCGGGCGGGCGATGATCGAACTGCGCGACGCCCAGTCGGCGTCGCTGTCGCAGATGGACATGAGCGGCCCGGTCGGCGCCCTCGAGGTCGGTCAGGCTCAGCTCGCCCAGTCGATGGAGGAGCTGCGAGTCCAGGTCGTCGGTGCCACCGATGCCCAGGCCAAAGAGGTCCACGCCCTTCGCGCACAGGTCACCGACATGATGACCCGACTCGAGGAACGGCGGGCCGCCGACGTGTCGGGCAGCGCCGTCGTCGAGCAGCTCGAAGCCCTCCGAAGTGAAGTCAGCCGTCAAACGGACGACAACACCGACATGAGCACTGCGACCGAACTCGCCGCGACGATCAACACGTTGCGCGACTCCGGCGTCGAGGAGATCTCGGCGGCGCACCTCGTCCATTCGTTCCAGCTGGAGCTGCGCAGCCTGCGCTCCGAGCTGCACCAGATCCGTGACGCCGTCGCCCGCGGCGACGCACGCCACGAAGCCCACGCCTGAAGAGAGGCACCGCAATGACCATCCCGATGCAACGAGAGACCGCGAGCTGGCCCAACTGGACCAGGTTCGCCCTCACCGCGGCCGACCTCGATCAGGCGGTCGAGCAGCTCGGTGGTGAACGGTCGTTCGAACGCTGGCGCGCCTCGATGCGTCATCGCATCCTCACCGGCACCGGCTTCCCGCCGCTCGACCGTCCGAAGCGCTGGGACGAGGCGAACGTGGTGGAGCTGCTGAAGAACTCGGGCAAGGACATCTCCGTGCTCGACGCCGGCGCCTACAACTCGCCGGCGCCGTGGGCTGCCAGCCAGCTCGGCATCCGCAACGTGGATGGCATCGACCTGAACCCGCGACTTCCGATGTCGCCGCGATCGAGCCACATCCGCTACTCGTGCCAGAACATGATGCACACGGCCTTCGCCGACGCATCGTTCGACGTGATCGTCTCGGGCTCGACGGTCGAACACGGCGTGGACTGGGACGTCTGGCTCGCCGAATGCCGTCGCCTCCTGGTCGACGGCGGTCTGCTCTACGTGTCGACCGACGTCGTCCACGACGACATCGAGACCGAGGGCCTCGAGGCCTTCGGCCTGCCCTGGACGCCGCTGCGTCCCGACGAGGTCGCTGCGATGACCGAACGCTTCGCCGCCGCCGGCTTCACCGCCGAGGCGATCGAGGCACCTGAACTTCCGGCGAAGCTGCCGGTGAACTTCCTCGGCACCGAGATCGGGTTCGTCGGCTTCGCGGTGACGGCGAGCTGATCATGAAGGTCGCACTCGTCACGGCGCACTACCCGCCTCGACTCTCCGGGCACGCCGACTTCTGCAACCTGCTCGCGCACTCGTTGATCGACGAGGGCCTCGACGTCCACGTCGTGGTGCTCGGCCAGGACGAGGTCTTCGACTCCGACGGCCTGCGGGTCAGCCAGGGTCCGTTCCCCGGTGACCGCGCCAGCCTCGCTGCTGCCGTCGACGCCGTGGACGCCGTGCAGCCCGACGTGGTCCTGCTCCAGTTCGAGGCCCACGCCTTCCGTCTGA
>JAHDHM010000104.1:5760-10015 GCA_020631315.1 Acidimicrobiales bacterium | reverse complement strand
TCTTGGCGACGGTGACCGCACGCATCCGCTCCACGGCGTCGGCCATGAGCTTGCCGGCGTCGGCGTCGTCGCGGGGGTCGATGTCGGCACGTTCACCGAACGAGGAGACGTCGGCGCCTGCGCTGAAGGCTCGCCCCCGACCCGTCACGACCACGACCCGCAGATCCGGATGGGTGTCGAACCACCGGGCAGCCGCTGCGATCTCACGCAGCGTGTGGCTGGAGAGCGGGTTCAGCTGATCAGGCCGTTCGAGGGTCAACGTGCCCTGACGGCCGTCCACGACCTCGACGGACACGGTGTCGAACGCAGGCGTGGACGGAGGCGAGACGGCGTCACTCATGGCGTGATCTGAGCGCATCCGGGGTTCTCACACAACTCTCATCTTCGTCTCAAGAATCTCTCAGCAAGGACCTGCAGTCTGATCCTCGTCAGATCCCCCAGGAACGACCACCCCGAGAAGGACACCCCCTGATGATGAACTTCACGAACGCCCGACGCCTCGCCGTGGCCGGCGTGCTGCTCCCCGGCGCCATCGTGCTCGGTTCCACCGTCGCCGGCGCTCAGGCCACCGACGAGCCCACCACCGACGACCCCGCAGTGGAGTCGGAAGAGCGCGAGGGCCGCAAGCACCGCGGCGGGTTCCGCTCGCTGTTCGAGTCGCTCGACCTCGAGAAGGACGAGATCCGTGAGGCGCTCGAGAGCGGCTCCACGATCGCCGAGTTGGCCGCAGCTCAGGGCATCGACCTCGATGCCGTGATCGACCAGATGGTCGCCGACGCCGAAGCGAAGGTCGCCGAGAACCCCGACGGCCGCTTCGCCCAGAACTTCGACGCCGACGAGTTCCGGGCCCGCATCGACGCAGCCGTGAACGGCGAGTTCGAGTTCCGTGAGCGTGGCGAGGGCCGCCGCGGCCATGCCGGCCACAAGGGCGGCGGCCTCGGCGACATCTTCGAAGCCCTCGAGCTCGACCGTGACACACTTCGCGCGGCGATGGAGTCCGGTCAGTCACTGGCCGACATCGCCGAAGCCCAGGGTGTCGACCTGGACCCGATCATCGACGAGATCATCGCCGAGGCAGAGGCCAAGGTCGCCGAGAACCCCGACAGCCGCTTCGCCGAGAACTTCGACGCTGACGAGCTGCGTGAGCGCATCGAGTCCGCCGTGGACGGTGAGCTCGAGTTCGGCAAGCGAGGCCGAGGCGGCATGCGTGGCGCACCCGAGCAGGTGACCACCGACGCCTGACAAGACTCCCTCACCGCCCCACCGAGGTGAGCGAGACGCTCCCATCCGCCCAGGGAGCGCCGAGACAGCCGGCCCCACTCGCCCGGGGTCGGCTCTCTCGCGTCCGGGCCCACGAGGTTCGACCGACCTCGACGAAGTCGCCCCGTGGCGCTCGTTCCCCCGCCGTAGAATCGACCTCGTCCCCGTAGCTCAGCTGGATAGAGCAAGTCACTTCTAATGACAAGGTCGCAGGTTCGAATCCTGTCGGGGGCGCCATCGGGACCGTGCTGTGGCGCGAGTTCTCACCGCCAGAGATGGTGTGCCGACCCCAGGTGAGTCGCTGACCACTGAACGTGGCATCAGGACATGGCATCACGTCACAGAGTGTTAGGGTGCACGGCGTGCAGGAAGGCGGCACACCCAACTCGCGGCGTTGCCGCGCCCAGACCATCGCGGGGTTGCTCCACCGCGCCGCCCTGGTGGGCGTACCTGATGCTGCGCGGCAACGGGCGGACCTCGACGCCATCGTCACCGCGCGTGTGGCCGACGGCGAGCGTTGTCGCGCGATCGTGCCGTCGGTGCTGGCTGCCTTCTGGTGCCTCGTCGCCGATCGCCTACGCGACGACGTCGTGACCGCCGTGCCGGCGGGGATCGCTGTCGGGAGCATCGGAGCCGCGTCGTTGACGATGGGTTTCGAACCAGGCGACGTCGGCGTGAGCTCCTGGGTGTGGTTGCTCCACGCCGTCAGCTGCATCGTCTTCGCGTGGGCCCTCTTCGATCCCGAGATCGACGGCAACGGGAAGCGATTCAGGATCGGCGCCGGACTCGAAGCGGCAATGCTCGTTCCGCTCGCTGCACAGGTCGCGCCGCTCAGCACCCTCGTGTGGGGCCTGAAGGCGTCCCTCGCCGTGGTGATCGTCGCGCTGGCGCTGATGGCGGTGAGTGGTTGGCGACATCTGCACGACAGCACCCGCCTCGCCGGGGTCTTCGCCACGATGACAGCCGTGGGTGCCGTCGCCGTGGTCGTCAGCTCCGACGCGACCGTGTTCCGAATCGCCGGCTCCGTGATCACGGTCATGCTGAC
The DNA here is from genome assembly GCA_020631315.1 of Acidimicrobiales bacterium. The sequence continues at coordinate 7,710 of JAHDHM010000104.1, read as the reverse complement.
CAGCCTGTTCTGGTCGGCGCCTCGCGTGGCCCGGTCGGCTGCGACTCGCGCGGTTGTCGCCGAGCAGACGAATCCCGCCACCGCCTGACCTAACTTCTCGGTCGTGGACGCCACCGAGCTACGCACCTCGACGAGCCTGCGCATCGATCCAGGTCAGCGAGCGCAAGGCCGCGCCGCGTTCGAACGGATCGTCGAGTCTGCCCAGACACTGCTCGACGGGCGCGACTGGGACTCGATCACGCTCGAGGAGATCTGCCTCGCCGCGGACGTGTCCTCGTCGTCGTTCTACCGACGCTTCGGCTCCAAGGAAGCCCTGCTACGTGAGGTCCATCGGCGCTGGTTGGCCGAGCGACACGAAGCTGCTGTCGAGTCCATCGGTGCGATCGACTGGTCGACGATCTCGACGCGCGAGGTCCTGGCCACGATGTGTCGCATGTACATCGCCGACCGGTCGGCGATCAGCGCCCGAGCACTGTCGATGTTGCGGGTCCAGGTGACTCACCCGATCCTCGCTGCGGACCGCGCTGCGAACGATCGTGCGAACCTGCTCGCCATCTCCAGTGCGCTCGCTGCAGTCCTCGACAAGCCCGAAACCGACATCCGGTTCGCGGTGCAGCTGATGGCATCGGGCATCTGGTCGGCCATCCAACCCCCGGCTCCGTTCATCCAGGTGCTCGGCTGGGACGAGGACGAACTCGTCGAACGATGTGTCGACGCGTTCGTCAGAGTCACCGAACTGGAGCTCTGAGCGGTTTGGCGCGTTGTTGGGTCGACCACTCCAACAACGCTTCGTAGTCATGACACATGGCTTCACTCATGAACAGAAATCGCCGGCACGAGAGGGCGCTCCGCGTGCTGCTGGTGTCGGTGTGTGCGGGTGTCGTGGCGCTCGTCGCTGCGTGCACCGACGTCGAGTCGGACGCTGCCGTGTCGACCACCGCCGATGTCGGCACGACGACCACCACCGTCGAGGAGGCGAGTACGACGTCGACGTCAGCTGTGCCTGACACGTCGACACCCGGCACGACGACGAGCACCGCCTCTCCCACCACGACGGCTCCGGGACTTCGACTGACCACGACACACGAGTCGTCCTGGCCATCGCCGTCGAACATCGCCGTCGACGGTTCCGAGGTGTGGGCGATGGACCACGAGTCGCTACGCCGATGGGACGACGGCTGGACCGTCGTCACCATGAGCCCCTCCCCCGATCGGGTGCTGGCCATCGCGGCCTCGGGTGAGTCCGTTGCTGCCGTGACCGAGTCCGACGGCGGCTGTGGCGGCGGCGAGCTCAGCCTTCGGACATGGGACGGGGGCGCCTGGTCGACTCGTCCGATCGCTGCACCGACGACACCGGACGGTCCGTTCACACCGCACGCGCTGGCGGAGATGACGCTCATCGAGAGCACCGGACTCCTGACCATCCAGTGGCTCAGCAACTTCGACCCGTGGTGCGCCGATCAGGGAGTCGATCTGCTTCCCGCCACGTTGATGAACCACGACGTCGTGCAGGGGACCGTCGTGTTCGAAGACGGCAGTCGTGTCGAGCTCGCCGAACTCGGCGTCGACGCCGAACAGTGGGATCAATGGCAACAGACCTGCTGCGGATTCTTCGACTCGCCGGTCCAGCGGTTCACCACGACCGGCACCGACGTGACGGACATCGACGGGATGAGGGCCATCGCCGTGGGCCGGCTCGGCGGACAGCTGATCGCCACCCTTTCGACCGGCTCGTTGGTCGCGAGTGACGACGGACTGACGTTCGACGTGACCGAGGGTCGACGGTTCGTGTTGCCGACCGGCATCGCCGCCCCCGCCGCGCTCGCCGACGGCGAGGCCGGGTACGAGTTCGCAGCACACGGCTCGAACGAATGGGAAGCCATCGAGGTGCCGGGAGTCCAGTCCCCGATGGCCGTCGCCGAACACGACGCCGTGCTGGCGGTGCTCGCA
>JAHDHM010000104.1:0-5750 GCA_020631315.1 Acidimicrobiales bacterium | reverse complement strand
CCGGCGCCGCCTCATGTGAGCCCCCGTCGGAGGTGTTCGTCACCGACGGCGCAGCTGTCGGACAGGTCGATCTCGCCGACGTGGTCGGCACCACCGTGTTCCCCCAGGCGCTCACGTGGCACGACGGCGAACTCCTCGTGTTCGTGGAACGCATGGACACCGGCGCCACCGACCTCATCACGATCTCGGTCGGATAGCTCGGAACACGGCACGCAACGTCCGCTAAGATGGCGAGTCCTTGGTAGCCGTAGCTCAGTCGGTTAGAGCGCCAGGTTGTGGCCCTGGAGGCCGCGGGTTCGAATCCCGTCGGTTACCCGCCTGAACGAGCGGTCCGCTTCTGCGGGCCGCTCGTTCTCGTTTTCCCGGCGTTGAGCCGACTGGCGGCGGTCCGATGAGGGCATCGCCGTCTCGCCCCGCCAGACTGCGCCGATGAACGACGCTCCTGCCGGCGCCCCCGAGATCCCGAGGTCGGCGTGGTGGACGCTTGCGCTGTCGTCGGTCTCGATCTTCATGGTCAGCCTGGAGATCACGATCATCTCGCTGGCCTTCGGTGAGATCTCCGACGCTTTTCCCGATGCGTCTCGCTCGACCCTGTCGTGGATCTTCACCGCCTACAACATCGGTGTTGCCTCGTTGCTGCTGCCGGCGGGTTGGTTGGCGGACCGCTTCGGCCGCAAGCGGGTGTTCCAGATCGGACTCCTGGTGTTCGGCGCCGCGTCACTCGGCACCGGGCTCGCGAACACGGTCGCGCTGCTCCTCGCGTTCCGGACGGTCCAGTCGATCGGTGGCGCCCTTCTCTATCCCGCTGCGTTGGCGCTGCTGCTCCCGGCGTTTCCGATCGAGCGGCGCCAGATGGCGATCGGCATCTGGGGTGCGATGGGCGGCCTTGCCGCAGCGGTCGGTCCGACCGTCGGCGCGCTCCTCGTCGACGGGTTCGGCTGGCGGTCGGTGTTCCTCATCAACGTGCCCGTCGCCTTCGTCGCATGGTTCGCCGGGCGAACCCACCTCCAGGAGTCCCGAGCCGAGGGCATGGCGACCGGCGTCGACTTCATCGGCGTGCCCCTCGCCTCGATCGGCGTCGGAGCGATCATCTTCGGCATCGTCCAGGGCGGGGAAGGCGACGGGTTCGGTGCCGGCTCCATCGTGGCGATCGCGGTCGGCGTTGCGCTGATCGTGGCGTTCGTCGTCCGCACTCGGCGCCATCCCGCCCCGTTGTTCGATCTCGGGCTCCTGTCGCTGCGGTCGTACTGGGTCGGCCTGCTGGGTGCGACGTTCTTCGTCATGGCCTTCTTCGGGTGGCTCACCCAACTTCCGGTGTTCGTCCAGGAGACCTGGGGTTGGAGCGTTCTGGCCACCGGGTTCGCCATCGCACCCGGACCGGCGTTGTCGGCGATCCTCAGCCCCATCACGGGCCGTCTCGCCGACACACACGGCAACCGGCCGGTGCTGCTCGTCGGCGCGCTCGCCGGTCTCGCCGGCACGCTGTGGCTCATCGCGTTCATGGACACCGAACCGAACTACGTGTTCTCGATGCTGCCCGCCATGCTGCTCATCGGTGTGTCCGCCGGCTGCAGCTTCGCCATGTTGGTCGGAGCGACCATGCGCGATGTCCCACCGCACCGTTTCGGCATGGGCGGCGCCGGCCGAACGACAGGATTCCAGCTGGCCACAGCACTCGGCATCGCGCTCGCCGTCGCCTTCGTCGGCGAAGCAGCACCCGGCGAGGACTACCTGAGCGCGATCCGCGCGAGCTGGTGGTCCCAGGCTGTCCTGTACGCCTTGATGTTCGCGACCTTCCTCGTGCTGTTCACCGGTCGGCCAGCAGCGACTTCGACCGACGCGTGACCTCGACCGAACCGTGACCCGGTGTGGGCACGGCTTGCCCGATGTCACGAGAACGGTGGTGCGCTCGGTCACGAGAGGCGCTATCGTCTGCTCTCCGCAGGCGCCTCTAGCTCAACTGGTTAGAGCATCGGACTCTTAATCCGCAGGTTCTGGGTTCGAGTCCCAGGGGGCGTACGCACTTCGAAGGCCGGGGCACATCGCGCCCCGGTCTTCGTGCTTTTCGGACTGCGGAGCCGGCGAGCGTTCCGCGGAGCCGAGCTGCTGTGACGAGATCCGCCTCGGTTGATCACCGAGAGTGATGAGATCGCACTCTCCGCCCCCGCCGGGTACCGATGAGCGCTGAGCACACTCATCTGGCCTGCGCCTCACTGCCGACGCCGATCTCGTCCAGTGACTCAGGATGTACACGTCGTCTACAGGTGACAGGTCTAGGCTGGGAGTGAGAGACCATCAACAGAGATGAACTTACATTCAGCTGACCGAAACGACCACAGAGGGTCGCTAGAGTCGTCACGTGAGGCATGTGTGGGCCAAGGGAGGCGCACCGGCATGGAATCGAGCCGACAACGCGTGCTCGACGCGGCGATCGAGCTGACACACGAAGAAGGCGACACGCCGTCGCTCCGACGCATCGGCGAGCGCGCCGGTGTGGCACTCGGCACGATCTCGACCCACTTCCCTTCACGCGACAGCCTGCTGATCGAAGCCGAACGTCTGGTGGTCGACGCACTCGCCGACCAGATCGACGCGACCCACCCCGACGAGGCCATCGCGCAGCTCGGCGCCGTCGGCAGGGCCCAGCCCGGCGTCGAGGTCCTCCTGCTCGACTACGACCGTGGGCACTTGCGGCCGTCGGCACGGCTCAGCCAGCTGCTCATCGACGAGCCCGATCCGTTCACGGCCCAGATGATCCTCGACGATCTCGCCGGTTGCCTCGGCTACATGCGAGCCAAGGAGGTCAGGGCGAACAGCGACGAGATCGTGCGGATGCGCGACGTCCTCGCCGCTTCGGCACGTTCGACAGTCGTCGACGAACAGCACGCACCCGACCGGGGGGACCTCGTCGACCAGCTCCGCCGGAGGCTGGACCGTCCGTCGAAACTGCTGAGCGGGTTCACCATCGACCGCGCGACCTTCGACGCTGCGCTCGACGTCCTCGGCGATGGCCAGCCGCTGACGGCACGGCGCATCGCACGGCGCCTCGGCTCCGGAATGAGCCGGATGTACGACCGCCACACGATGGGCGACCTCGGCCTCGCCGTCGACGACCTCATGTTCGAGACCGTGCTCGCCAACGTGACCACCATCGACGAGCTGCTCGACGCGGCACAGCGGATGGTCGCCGGCGCCGACAGGTTCCCTGCGCTGTTCGACCACGTGATGAAGGCGACCCAGCCACGGCCGTCGGTGATCGAGCGATTGCTCGACGATGTCGCTGGACGCGAACGCGAGCACGACCGACTGCGAGACCCCCTGCTCAGGGACGATCACTACCGGGCACTCATGGTCGGGCCGATCACACGCCGATGGCGCGCCCGCAACATCGATCCGTCCGGATGGGCTGACATCGCCGATCACCTCGCCCGCATGCGAGTCGTGCTCACCGAGCGCCCATGAGCACCGTCGGCTTCATCGGGCCACCCGACTGGGACGATCCGAGCCCCGCCGAGTACGCAGCACTGTCCGGCCACGCCACGATCGGGACGACCCTCGACGGCACCGACTTCGGGTGGACGCTCGAGGAGATCGCCGAGTTCGAACGCCCGTTGACCGATGCCGCCACGGAGCTCGTCGCCCGCGGCGCCGACATCGTCGCCATCACCGGCACGCCGTTCGGTTGGGCCGGCGTCCCCGACGGTGGTCGCCCACACGACCGCAACGAGCGCATCAGCAGTGCCTGCGGGGTTCCGGTCGTCAGCGCCGTGTCGGGCGTGATCGACCAGCTGGCCGAACTCGGCGCCGCCCGACTCGGCCTGGCAGCGACGTACTACGACGACGTGTGGCTCCGGGAGTGGTCGGCGCTGTTGACGCGACTCGGGTTCGACGTCGCCGCAGCTGCGTCGCTGGTCGGTGCGGGCCTGGTCGAGGGCACCTTGTCGGCTGACGACCCGACGCACTGGGCACCGACTCCCGAGATGATCGAAGCCAACATCGCTGCGGTTCGCACTGCCCCCGACGGGCGGCTCGTCGACGCCGTCGTGGTCAGCGGGGCAGGTGCGCGCACGGCGCTCGCCGCCGAACGGCTGGAGACGGCGGCCGGCGTGCCGGTGGTCGCCTCGGACACGGCGCTGTACCGAGCGATCGATCGACAGCTGGCGTGACCATGGCCGTCAGTCGACGTCGGGCGGTGTGAGCTCGTCGGCGCGTCGCAGCATGGCTTCGAATCCGTCGCGGTCGAGGCGGTCGAGCCGGGTGATGGCGATGTTCGCCGAACCGACCTTCACCTTCCCGAGCCGATCGGCGAAGTTCTTGCTGAGGTAGGCGCCGTCTTCGGCCGCGTTCACCTACACGGAGAGATGACGTTGCTGACGAGCGACCCCCACCAGGAACCAACGCACCGACTGACCCTTCGGGCGCGGTTGCTCGATCGCACCGATGCCGACGATCGTCTGCTCGGTACCGCCCCAGAAGACGCCCTCCCACAGCTCGTGCCGGCGACCCGGCATCGCATCCGCGACGAGACCGACCAGTTCGACGAACTCAGGATCGTCGTCGGCCACCGCCGCGAGATGGTCGGCCACTGACGTCGACGAGATCTCCATGGTCCGAGCTTCGCGCATGCGATGGTGCGACTGACGCTCCGACGGCGATCCGGCGGTGCGCCGACGGACACCGTTGCCGATGGGATAGTTGTCGCATGGACGAGTCAGGCACGGCGCCATCACGTTCCCAACAGATCGGCCCCACCGGCACGTGGGTCGACGTGCCCTCGGGTTCCGACACGGACCTCGCGGAGCTGACGACGACGCATCAGCTCGATGCCTCAGCGGTCGAGGACGTCCTGGATGTCGAGCAGCTCCCGAAGTTCGACGACGCCGACCGCCATCTCTTCGCCGTCCTCCACAGCGTCACCCATGACGGCGAACGACTCGACACGGTCGAGATCGACTGCTTCGTCTCCTCGACTGAGCTGATCACACTCCACTCCGAGCCGGTACTCGGTCTCGACTGGCTGTGGAAGTCCATCGGGCGACATCCCCAACTCTCGAACGACGGGCCGCCGGAGGTGTTCGGTCACCTGTGTGAAGCCATCGGCCGCCGTTTCCTGACCGTGGCCGACGAGCTGGAAGCCCAGGTCGACCTGCTCCGCGACGACGCACTCAACGCAGCCCCCTACGTACTCGCCGAGATCCAACTCCTCAGGCGTGAGGAGGCCACCATCCGGAAGATGCTCACGCCGCAGCTCCGCATGCTGCAGCAACTGGCTCGTCTCGACAGCCCGCACCTCAACGACGGAGCGCGCCGACAGCTCGTCGACGCATTCGACGTACACAGCCAGGTCGTCGCATCACTGGCGACATCTCGGCAGCTCCTCAGCGACACGCTCGACACCTATCGGGGTGCGGTCGCCGAACGCCAAGGACGCGCTGCGAACCTCCTGACGGTCTACGCCGCGATCGTGCTGCCGATGACGCTCATCGCCGGCTGGTACGGCATGAACACCGAGAACCTGCCTGCCGCTGGCCGGCCCTGGGGATGGATCGCCGTCACCGCGGTGATGCTCGCCGTCGGTGTCGCCTCGTGGCTCTACTTCGCACGGGTCGGGCTCGTTCGGCAGCCGCGTCTCGTCGAGCCGATCGGACGTGGGCTGGCTGTCGCGGCTCGGGCCCCGATGCGGCCGGTGACAATGCTGCGTCGAGAGCACCCTCGCTGAGAGTTGCCCGTCGCTCAGCTGAGCCCCGTCC
>JAHDHM010000103.1 GCA_020631315.1 Acidimicrobiales bacterium | reverse complement strand
CGTGGTCGGCGCCTGCGTGGTCGTCGGCGCCGGAGCCTCGGTCGTGGTCGGCGGCGCGGTGGTTGTCGGGCAGGGGACCTCGTCGATGCCGTCGAAGCACACCTGGGCCGCCGCAGACGATGCGAAGAACACGCTCGCGACGAGCGCGCACACCGAGACGACTGCAGCCAGGGGCCCGACACTCCGTCTCGTCATCAACGTCTGCTCGTTCTTCGGCTGCGACATCCGATCCTCACCACCAACGCGCGCCGTGCGTCCCACGTGCCACCCGGCGTGGCCGGAGCCTAGGCGCGCACCAACTGTGGTGTCACATGTCCGACCGAGATTCACACGATCGACACGCGAGGACCCTTGCTGGTCACACTTGGTGTCGATTGTTCGCTCTGTGTGTTCGTCCGCCCTCATGATCGTCACCCTGTGAGCGACACGACGTCATTGGCAGGAACGACGACGGCGCCCTGGAACTGAGCGTCACCGAAGGCGAACACGCCACCGTCGGCGCCCACGATCCAGTAGCCGTTGCCCGAGGCGGTGGCGACGATGCCGACGATCTCGGCTGCGAGCGGCGTGCCGGGCGGCAGCGCCCCGGGGACCGAGCCGTAGAACACGGCATCGCCGAAGGCGAAGACGCCGCCGTCCGCGGCGACGAGCCAGTAGCCGTTGCCCGACGTGGTGGCCGCCATGCCGACGATGGGCGCCTGAAGGTCCTCGAATGCCACGTACTCCGGCACCGAGCCGTGGAAGGCAGCGCCGGGACCGTAGGCGAAGATGCCACCGTCGCTGGCGACGAACCAATAGCCGCCGTTCGGGCTGGTCGACATCGCCACGACCGGCTGGTCGAGCCGCAGATCGCCGGTCGAACCGTAGAACGGTGCCTTGAAGGCGAACACGCCGCCGTCGGAGCCGAGCAGGTAGTAGCCGCTGCCGTCGACCAGCGCCGACATGTCGACGATCGGGAACGCCGGGTCGACGCCGATGTCCGGAAGGTCACCGTGATCGACCGCGGTCCCGAAGGCCGCGACGTTGCCGTCGGCCTGGGCGACCCAGTAGCCCCGCTTGTCGATCAGCGAGTCCATGCCGGCGACGGGGGCGTCGGGGTTCTCGCGGTTGCCCAGGTGCGGCACGCTGCCGATGGCGTAGACCGTGCCGTCGGCGCCGACGAGCCAGTAGCCGTCGACGAGCGACGTGATGCCCGACTCGCCCGCGCACGTGAACTCGACGGTCTCCACCAGCTGGATGCGGAACAGTCCGACCGATCCGATCACCACGTTGCCGGCGGCGTCGACGGAGCAGGCCTCGTCGCTGGTGAGACGCAGCACGTCGTGACCGTCACCGCCATCGACGGTGAGGTCGACTGCGAACGACTGCTGACGGAACGCAGCGGTCACGTCGATGGTGAAGGCGTCGTCTCCGCCGCGGCCTTCGACTCGCAGGACCTCGATACCGCCGAAGGTGACCTGTTCGTCGTCGGTCCGAACCTGACGGGCACGGATCTCGAAGTCGTCGGCGGAGCCGGTACCGAGCGCCACGACCGTGTCCTCGCCGAACACGCCGGAGTCGTTCACGGTGAAGGGACCCGTCAACGCACCGAACTGCACGGTCAGACGGTCGCCGGACTCGGCCTGGTCGATGATGAGACCTTCGACCAGTGGCTGCGAGGTGAAGAACCAGTCGTCGACACCGGGGGTGCCGATCCGCATGAACACACCGACCTCGCGGATCTCGAAGCTCGTGTGCTGCACCGGCTGCTGACCGGTCGCGGTGATCACCGTGCCGCTGTCGGTCTCGCCGTCGATCCCGGTCGTGTCGTACTTGAGTCGGTCGAGGCCGTCACCACCTCGAAGGTCGAAGGACACGACAGTGCTCGGCGACACCGTCACGATGTCGTTGCCGCCGAGAAGATCGACGAGCACCGTCTCGACGGACTCGTGGGAGTCGGCGTCATCGGCACCACCGTCGGCGTCGTTCGCCGTGTCGATGGTGATCGACGTCGCACCGACGACGACGCTGTCGCTGCCCGTCGCCGTTGCCGTCGCGCCCGGAGCCGAGCCGGTGTAGCTGACCGTGTCGACCCCGGCACCGCCGACGCTCTCGTCGCTGTCGCCAGGACCAGGCTCGAGCAGGTCACTTCCCGGCCCACCGGCGAGCAGGTCACTGCCGTCGCCGCCGCGCAGCACATCGTCACCACCGAGGCCGAGGATGTAGTCGTCACCCCCGCCACCGTCGATGACGTCGTCGCCTGCGGTTCCGCAGATCACCTCGCTCGCCGAGGTGCCGACGAAGGGCACGCCCGCGGTCACCGTCACATCGCAGTCTCGCGGCGTGCCGACGTACACGGTCACCGTCGCCGAGTCGGTCACGTTGGACGAGTCCTGTGCCGTGTAGACGAACTCGTCCGCACCCACGAAACCGACCTCGGGGGTGAACGTGCACACCGAGGTCGTGCACACGACCTCGTTGCCACCCGAGGAGGTCAACGTCTCCGGCACGATCGACAGAGGGTCGCCGTCCTGGTCTGAATCGTTGGCGAGGACGTCGATCTCGGTCGGGTCGATGCGCGAGGCCAGCGGCACGACGGCGTCGGCGGCGACCGGCGCGGCGTTGTCGTCCGTGACGACGACGCGGATCACACCGCTGTCGGTGTTCGTACCGTCCGTGACGACGTACGAGATGAAGACGTCGCCCTCGAAGTTCGCGGCCGGTTCGTAGACGAACGTGCCGGCGGTGAGGTTCGAGCTGGTGATCGAACCACTGGTCGGCGCACCGAAGGACTGGACCGTCAAGGTGGCGCCGCTCGGACCGTTGTCGTTGGCCAGCACGCTGACGGGCGTGGTGAGGGTCGTGTCCTCGGGTGTGGTGAACGAGTCGAAGACCGCCTCGAGCGCATCGTCGTCGTCGACGATCGAGATCGTCGCAGTGGTGTCACCCGTGACGTCACCCGAGATCGAGATGACGAACTGTTCTGCGTCGTCGTTCTCGAGGTCGTCGATGATCGCGATGTCGAACTGCTTGGTGGTCTCCCCCTGGGAGAACACGATGGTGTCGGTCTCGGCGACGAAGTCCGAACCGGCCACGGCGGTGCCGTTGACGGTCGCGTAGGTCACGGACACGGAGCCGTCGGAACCGCCGGTGCGGTTGAGGGTCACGCTCAGCGTGCCGTCGGCCTCACCGACACTGTCCGACGTGGCGGCGAAGCTCACGACACCGGCGGCGTCGTCGTCGGTGATCGTGACGGTGTGCGAGTCGTTGCCACCGATCGAGGCACCACCACCTGCGGCGGTGATCGTGAGATCGATCTGCTCGTCGACCTCGAGCGCGTTGTCGCCGTTGACGACCACGTCGACCGTCCGAGCGGTCGAGACACCGTCGGGCCACGACAGTCCGGAGCTGACGGCGACGTAGTCGACACCTGCAGTGGCGCTGCCACCGGTCGAGGCGACCTGGCCCGTGACTGCTCCCTCTGAGCCGCCCGTCCGGGTGACCGACACCGAGCGGGTGGTCGTGCCGCTGTCGCCCTCGGCGACCGAGCTGGCGTTCGTGGAGAAGACGATCGAACCGGCGTCACCGTCGTCGGTGATCTCGAGCGAGTGCGTGTTCTGTCCACCGATCGTGAAGGCGTCGCCGGGCACGCTCAGGTTCTCGGGACTCTGCAGGGTGAACGTGAACGTCTCGGTACCGCCCTCACCACGAAGGTCGTCGTTCACGTTCACGGAGATGTCGACCGACGAGACGCCCGGCGCGAAGGTGAGGGTGCCGGCTGCGTTGCCGGTCGGAATGGTGAAATCGCGCCCGCCGTTGCCGTCCGAGTTGGTGCCGGCCACCAGATAGTCCACCGTCACCTCGTCGGTGGTGTCCGAGCGGGTGACCGTGATGTCGACCGTCCCGGCGTCCTCGTCGACCGCCGTCGTGGCGGTCGAGAACTGGATCGTGCCCGTGGCCGCGCCGGCCGGCGTGACCGGGACAGCGACGGTGGCCGCCATCAACAGGCCCCCGGCGAGCACGCGGCCCAGGTGCCGCATCGAGAGCATTCGTCGTTCGTTCTTCGTCTCCACCGTCATCCCTTCTCTGCACCGCGACGTGCAACCACACACGGCGACAACGCCGTCCACCGGAGTGGGGCCACACCCTAGGCGGACGTGCCGACCCGAAGCGAGAAAACTTCACGCTCCGTGTCGTTGCGACACGCAACGGCCACACAGCGTGTGTTCACGAGCCGCAGCAGGTGAGCCTAGCCAGGCGATCTCGAGGTACAACGTCGCCCCGGCGATCAGATGACACCTGTTTCGTGAACTCTCTGTGTCGGTGAGAGGATCATTGTTCGCCACATATGTGGCTCAGGTCACATCGGCCACGCAGCGTCGCCGTGTGCGCGCAGATGGACGTTCGACCACCCGTGTGCAGTGACCGATCGTGTGGTTCAGACGGTGACGACGCCGACGCGTTCGGCGACCACTCCGGCGTGGTGGCTCGACCTCGTGAGCGGACTCGACTCGACGTGCGCGATGCCGAGCTCGCGTCCGATGTCGACGTACCGCTCGAAGGTGGCCGGTTCGGCCCAGCGGTGCACGGGAAGGTGGTTCGTCGTCGGCCGCAGGTACTGACCGATCGTGACGATGTCGCACCCCACGGCAGCGAGGTCGGCCAGCGCCCCGGCGACCTCATCGTCAGATTCGCCCATGCCGACGATGAGCCCCGATTTCGTCACCAGACCGGCCGCCTTGGAGCGGGCGAGCACGGCGAGGCTTCGGGCGTAACCCGCCGACGGGCGGACCACACGCTGCAGACGGGCGACCGTCTCCAGGTTGTGGTTCATCACATCGGGTCGAGCGTCGAAGATCGCTTCGAGCGCAGCGACGTCGCCACGACAATCCGAGATCAACACCTCGATCGCCGTGGCAGGCGAGGCGGCACGAATCGCGGCGATGCTGTCGACGAACCCGGACGCCCCGTGGTCCGCCAGGTCATCACGCGCCACGGTCGTGATGACCGCGTGCTGCAGACCCATCGCCACGACCGCATCGGCGATGCGGCCCGCTTCGCCCGGATCAGGGGGTTCCGGCTTGCGGGTGTCGACATGGCAGAAACCGCACGCCCGTGTGCACCGCTCGCCGTTGATCATGAACGTGGCGGTGCCTTCGTTCCAGCATTCGAAGATGTTCGGGCAGGCGGCTTCCTCGCACACCGTCACGAGCGAGTGCTGACGCATGGTCCGCTTGAGTTCGAGGAACTCCGGACCCATGTCGGCCGAGACCCTCAACCAGTCGGGCTTGCGTTCACGTACCCCGATCTCGCCCTCGACCCCGGCCTGCGCCCGGCGGCGTTCCAGACGAGAGGGCGCCCGACCGATGGACAGGCCGGTCACGACCGAGCCGGAGTCGGAGCTCTTGGAGACAGCGCCGTGCTGGTCTGGGCGGACGAGCTCGCCGGCACCGAGACCCCGAGAGAACGGCGACAGGTCGACGTCGCCCGCCGATCGGCCGGTGACGTCCTGTCGCTCTGCGCCCGATCGGCCCCAGCGCTCGGCGGCGAGGCGCATCACGACGTCGACGACGGCGTCCATGCTCGCGTCGACTCCTTCGGCGGCCAGCGAGGTCACGCCCTTGTCGGCGATGCCGCACGGCACGATGTGGCCGAACATGCCCAGATCAGGTGCGACGTTCAACGCGAAGCCGTGCATGGAACGGCCGCGGGTCAGCCGTACACCGATCGCAGCGATCTTCCGTGGCGTCGGCGTCTCGACGTCGACCCACACCCCCGGATACCGGTCGAGGCGATCTCCGGTCAGACCGAACTCCGCCAACGTGTCGATGATGAGCTGTTCGACGGAACGCACATAGGCGACCGTGTCGGCCATGCCGCCACCGCGCCGGCCCGGCACGTCGATGATCGGGTAGCCGACCAGCTGTCCGGGTCCGTGATAGGTGACGTCGCCTCCCCGATCGACGCGCTCGAGGGTCGCACCGACGGACTCGGGCTCGACCAACACGTTCGACGGATCGCCGGAACGACCGATCGTGTAGACGTGCGGGTGCTCGAGCAACAGGAGATGGTCGCCCCGCCGCTGCTCGAACAGGGCGCGCTGCAGGTCGATCGCCTCTGCGTAGGGAACGCGGCCGAGCCAGCGCTGGCGCAGCATCAATGCGCCCCGATCACACGGCGAGACGTCGACAGGGTCAGAGCTCGGCCGCCCAGTCGCGGGTCTCGATGATCTGCTTCACCGACCGGAGGAAGCCGGCGGCGTAGCCACCGTCGAAGGCACGGTGATCCCAGCCCATCGCCAGGTTGCCGACGCTGTGGATGGCGATCGACTCTCCGCCGAACGAGTCGTTCACGACGACCGGCTTGCGGGCGATGCCGTCGGTCGACAGCACGGCGACCTGCGGCTGGTTGATGATCGCTGCGGTGGTGAGCGTGCCGAACGAGCCGTTGTTCGACAGCGTGAACGTGCCGCCGCTGATGTCGTCGATGCCGAGCGACTTGCTGCGCGCCTTCTGGGCGAGCTCGTTGATCGAACGAGCGATCGCACGGAGACGCAGGCCGTCGGCCTGACGGATCACCGGGACGATCAGGCCCTCACCCTCGAGGTCGACGGCGATGCCGATGTTGATGTCGTGGTGCACCCGCAGACCGTCACCCTCGACGGAGGCGTTGAGGTACGGGTACTCGGCCAGCGCGTCGACGACGGCACGGACGATGAACGGCAGGAAGGTGAGGCTGAATCCCTCGTCGGCCTTGAAGGCGCCCTTGTGGGCCTGGCGCACCTGGTGCACGCCCTCGTAGTCGACCTCGATCACCGTCATGGCGTGCGGTGAGATGGCCTTCGACGCCACCATGTGCTCGGCGGTACGGCGACGGATGTTGTTGAACGGCACGAACTCCGAACGGGTCGCCGGCGCAGCCGACGCCGCGACGGCGGGAGCTGCCGGAGCAGGAGCGGGGGCGGGAGCCGGTGCGGGTGCAGGCGCCGGGGCGGGAGCCGGCGCTGCTGCGGGAGCGGGTGCAGGAGCCGCGGCGGGGGCCTGACCGGCGCCGGCATCGAGGGCGTCGAGGACGTCCTTGCGGGTGATGCGGCCGCCGACACCGGTTCCGGTGAGCGAGGCCGGATCGAGACCGTTCTCTCGGATCAGCCGGCGCACGACGGGCGACAGCAACCGGTCGTCGTCGGGCGTCGACGCCGCAGCGGCCGGGGCAGGAGCCGCGGGCGCCGGGGCTGGTGCGGGTGCGGGCGCAGGGGCAGCGGGTGCGGGTGCCGGAGCGGGGGCAGGGGCGGGAGCGACAGGCGCCGGTGCCGGCTCGGGTTCAGGCGCCGCGGCCGGCTCGGGGGCTGCAGCGGGAGCCGGAGCGCTGCCCGCGTCGCCGATGACGGCCAGCACCACACCGACTTCGACGGTCTCACCCTCGGGGACCTTGATCTCGGTCAGCACACCGGCGACCGGCGACGGCACCTCGGAGTCGACCTTGTCGGTCGAGACCTCGAACAGCACCTCGTCGGCGGCGACGGACTCGCCGACCTGCTTGAACCATCGGGTGATGGTCCCCTCGGTCACCGTTTCGCCGAGCTGGGGCATCTCCACGTTGGCCATGATCGTCATCCTGTCTGCCGCGTCGGCGGCGGGTGGTGTGGAACCTGTGTCTGATTGTGCCGCGTTGAGACGTCCACGCGGCGGCTTGTGTGAACCGGGGTGGGGTCGATCAGTGGAGACTGCGGCCGGTGAGGCCGAGCACGGTCTCGCCGAACAGCTCCGACAGCGTCGGGTGGGGCTGGATGAACTGCGCGACCTCGTCGACCGTGGCTTCCCAGTTCACCGCGAGATAGCCCTGGCCGAGCTGCTCGGTGACCCACGGGCCCATCATGTGGACACCGAGGATCGTGCCGCCGGTGCCGTCGCCCTGGTCCTCGGCGATGATCTTCACCAGGCCGTCGGTGTCGTTGACGATCTGGGCGCGGCTGTTGCCGATGAACTTGTGGCTCGAGACGACCACCTGGTAGCCGGCCGCCTTGGCCTGCTCCTCGGTCATGCCGGCGAAGGCGATCTCGGGGTGGCAGTAGATGGCCCACGGGACCTTGTCGTAGTCGACGGGCATGGTGGGCTCGCCGAGCACGTCCTTCACGACCATGATCGCCTCGGCGAAGCCGACGTGGGCCAGCTGCGGCGTGTTGATGATGTCGCCGAGGGCGTAGACGCCTGGCTCCGCGGTGCGGCAGCGGTCGTCGACCTGGATGTAGCCGCGCTCGTCGACGGCGACGGCGGTGCCCTCGAGACCGAGGAGATCGGCGAAGGGTCGGCGGCCGATCGACACGACCACCGTCTCGACAGTGATGTCGTCGGCGCCGTCGAGGTGCACGGTGGTCTCGGAGCCGTCGGCCGACGGGGTGTGGCCGGTGACGCGCACGCCGGGGGTCACCGTGATGTTGCGCTTCTTGAACGAGCGGGCCAGCGCCTTGGAGATGTCGGGATCGACGCCCGGGACGATCTGGTCCATGCCCTCGAGGATCGTGACCTCGGCGCCGAGGTCGGCCATCATCGACGCGAACTCGCAGCCGATGGCGCCGCCACCGATGACGGCGGCCCGAGCGGGGACTGCGGGCATCGACAGGACCTCGTCGGAGGTCATCACGAGTCGGCCGTCGACCTCGAAGCCGGGCAGCTGTCGCGGTACCGAGCCGGCACACAGGAGCACCCGCTCGCCGCTGATCGTCGTGGACGAGCCGTCGGCGAGATCGATGGTGACCGTGCGGTTCGGGCCGAGGCGGCCGGTGCCGTCGTAGGACTGCACCTTGCGACGCTTCAGCAGGCCCTGGACACCCTTGGTCAGCTGGTCGATCACGCCCTGCTTGCGGGCCATGGTCTTGGTGAAGTCGAGACCCGGCTCGCTGGTCAACACGCCGAAGTGATGTGCCTCGCGGACCGTGCGGGTCACCGCAGCGGTCTCGAGCAGCTCCTTGGCGGGGATGCAGCCACGCTGGAGGCAGGTGCCACCCATCTTGTCCCGCTCGACGAGACCGACCGACAGGCCCGCCGACGCGGCGTAGAGGGCGGCGCCATAACCGGCGGGACCGCCGCCGATGATGACCAGGTCGAAGTGTGCGTCACTCATGCGAAGGCGACCGGACGGGGGAAGGGGAACCGCGGTCGCGACTGCCGTCGAGGCAGTGATCCCACACTACGAGAACGCGCCTGGGTTCGGACGTGACGTCGGTCCCGCGACGCTCGCCGGGCCAGGTGCAGTGCTCAGGTCGCGAGCAGGACCTGGACGGTGAAGGCGACGAGGATGACCAGCCCGGTGACGAGCGAGGTGATGATCAGCGCACGAGTACTCACGGCCGAGACGCTATCGGCGCGACGGGACCCAACCCACGGTCGCCGCGAATGTGAACGATCCCGGAACAGAACCCGGCCGCGACGGGTTCGGATCCGACGATGCGTACATTCGACTCCGTGTCATCCGAGACCGTGTCATCTCCCCCACACGACGTGATGCCCTACCGAGTGCGTCGCCGCCTCGCCGTTCCGGCGTTCGCGGCCGCCACGCTGCTCGCGGCGTGCGGTGGTTCCTCCGAGGACACCAGCACGAGCCAGGCAACGAGCGCACCGACCACGGCAGCCACGACCACAGCAGCCGCCGACGCCACCGCGACCACCGCTGCCGCCGACGGTTCCACGACGACGGCCGCAGCCGCGGCAGAGACCGCCAGCGGCGCCGAGATCCGAGAGGTGCTGCTGTCGCTTCCGGGTGAGGCGCTCGACGGAGCGGCCTTCGACAACACCGCCTTCGTCGGCGAAGACGTGTTGTTGTGGTTCTGGGCTCCCTGGTGAGGCACCTGCAATCGTGAAGCCCCTGCGGTCGCAGAGGCGAAGGCCAAGTTCGGCGACGACATCAACATCGTCGGCATTCCCGGTCGGGACCAGCGAGAGGCGATGGAGGACTTCGTGTCCCGCCACTCGCTCCAGGACGTCGTCCAGCTCCCGGACTTCTCCGGTGATCTGTGGGCGCAACTCGGTGTGCGGGGCCAGCCGTCGTGGCTGATCATCCCGGCTGACCCGGGCGCCAACCCACAGCTGGTGTTCGGTGCGCTGAGCGAGGACGACTTCGAGCGTTACTCGCTCTGAGAGTTCAGCTCTTGCGGCGACGCAGCAACATCCGGGCCAT
>JAHDHM010000102.1 GCA_020631315.1 Acidimicrobiales bacterium | reverse complement strand
ACGTTCTTGTCCGAGTCGGTGTCGGTCATGTCGTCGAGGAGCTGCGCCGTGAGGAGCGACTCGAGCAGCCCCACGAGGGCCAGCGTGATCGCGAACGGCAGGATGATGCCGAGGGTCTCGAGCGTGAACGGGACGTCGGGAAGGCTGACGAAGGGCAGCGCACTCGGCAGTTCGCCCATGTCGCCGACCGTCGGCAGATCGAGATCCATCGTCATCGCGGCGCCGGCGAGCACGACGATGGCCACGAGTGGCGACGGGACCGCAGTGGTGATGCGGGGGAGGCCGTAGATGACGCCGAGGCCGATGGCGATGAAGAGCAGGTTCAGCGGCAGCTGCGAGGAGTCGGCATCGTCACCGTTCAGCAGGATGTGCGGGACCTGAGCGAGGAAGATGAGGATCGCCAGCGCGTTGACGAAGCCGACCATGACGGTACGCGGGATGAACCGCATGAGGGAGCCGACACCCAGCCAGCCGAGTGCGACCTGGAGGACGCCGGCGAGGATCGTCGCCGCGAACAGATAGGCGACGCCGTGTTCCTCGACGAGGGGCACGAGTACGAGGGCCATGGCCCCGGTCGCGGCAGAGATCATCCCCGAGCGCCCGCCGGCGAAGGCGATGATGATCGCGATGGAGAACGAGGCGTAGAGCCCGACCTTCGGATCGACACCGGCGATGATCGAGAACGAGATCGCCTCGGGGATCAGCGCCAGTGCGACGAGCAGACCCGAGAGCAGGTCGGTGCGGGTGTTCGAGAACCACTCGTCGGAGATGCGCGAGGACAGGCTCGGTCGCGGAGTGGTGGGGGAGTGCTGCACGTCGACCTCGAGATTCGTCGGTGGTTGCGACTCGAGGTCGCACACGACACGACGGTCCCGTCGGTCGCTGGCAGAAGCGATGAAGCGTAGGAGCCCCGTCGCTGTGGGAACACGGCCTGGTCTGTCGCATCCGTCACAGCCCAGTTGTGCCGGAGGTAACGGCCAAGAGCGAGGGCGAAGCCCGAGCGTCCTGCTATTCGACGAAGCGTCGGGCCTTGGCCCGCTTGCCACGGATGGTGGAACCGTTGATCGCGTCGACGACCTCGTTCACGTCGCGGTCGGGTACCCCGACCACGCTGAAGTGTTCGCTGATCTTGATGGGGCCGATGTCGCTGCCGGACAGCCCGGTCTCGTTGGCGATCGCGCCGACCAGGTCGCCGGGTCGCACGCCGCCGCGTTTACCGACACCGACGTAGACGAGGCCGGGCCGCCACGGTCGTCGCGGCCACGATCTTCGCGACCTCGGCCGCGATCTCGGTCGAAGCGTCCACCGTCGTTGCCACGCCCGCGGTCGTCGCGCTGCCGGCCGCGATCGCGATCGCGGCTGTTGCGATCGCGGTCGTTGCGACGTTCCTTGCGGTCGGCGACCTCGGGAATGAAGGACTCGTCGACGGAGGAGTTCCTGGCTTCGTGCACGAGCTTGATCGCGGCGAGGGCGATCGTGCGCTCGTCGGCTTGTCCCAGCAGCTCGTGCAGGACGGGCGCGAGGTCCTCGAGATCATCGCCTGCCATGGCCTCGCGGACTGCGTCGGTCGTGAGCTCGAGCTGGCGGCCTCGGAGTTGCTCGACGGTGGGCACCTTGCCGATCTCGATCTCGCGGCCGACCAGCCGTTCGATGTCGCGCAACAGGCGCTTGCGGTTGGGTTCGGCGAGGGTGATCGCGACGCCCTCGCGGCCTGCTCGACCCACGCGGCCGATGCGGTGCACGTAGCTCTCGGGCTGCGTCGGGACGTCGTAGTTGACGACGTGGCTGAGCGTGTCGACGTCGAGGCCGCGAGCGGCGACGTCGGTCGCGACGAGCAGGTTGGCCGTGCCGTCGCGGAGGCGGCCCATGACACGGTCGCGCTGATGCTGGTCCATGCCGCCGTGCAGGGCTTCGGCTCGATAGCCGCGCGCGTTCATCGTCTCGGTCAGATCGTCGACGTCGCTGCGGGTCTTGCAGAACACCAGCGCCGACGTCGGGTTCTCGATGTCGATGATGCGGCCGAGCGCTGCCGGCTTGTGCTTGCGGGCGACCAGGTACACGGTCTGACGAACGAGCTCGTTCGCCGGAGCCTCGGCACCCAGCCCGACCTCGATGCGGACGGGCTCGTTCTGGTGGCGGGCGGCGATCGACTCGATACGCGGCGGCATCGTCGCCGAGAACAGCACGGTCTGGCGGTCCTTCGGCGTGGCGTCGAGGATCGTCTCGATGTCCTCAGCGAAGCCCATGTCCAGCATCTCGTCGGCCTCGTCGAGGACAACGGTGCGAATGTCGTCGAGGACGAGTGCACCGCGGTTGATCAGGTCGATCGCTCGACCGGGTGTGGCGACCACGACGTGCGCACCGCGTCGCAGTGCGCGTACCTGCTCGTGTGCTGGTGCGCCGCCGTAGACGGCCACGACGCGGACGCGCTGCTGCGCGCCGTAGCCGGTGATGGCCTCGGCGACCTGGACGGCGAGTTCGCGAGTGGGGGCGAGAACCAGTGCCAAGGGTGCGTCGACGCGGCCCGGCTCGATCGACTGGACGATCGGGATGCCGAACGACGCGGTTTTTCCGGTGCCGGTGGCGGCCTGGCCGAGCACGTCGTGACCGGCCATCAACAGCGGGATCGTCTCGAACTGGATCGGTGTCGGATCCTCGAAACCGAGGTCGGCCAGCGAGTCGAGCAGCTCCGGTCGGAGGTCGAGGTTGGCGAAGCCCGATGCGGTCGCAGGCTGCTCTTCAGCCTCGACCTGGGTCGTCTCGTCGTTCATGTCGTGTCCTCATCACGACCCGAACGTCGCGGCGATCTCGTCGCCACGGCGGTGGCGTCGACCCGCGACCCTATCGGCCGTCGCCGGTCCTGTCGCCGGTCACCTCCGACGGACGGCACCGGCCTGTTCGGATCAGTCGGTGAGGAAGGCGAGCAGGTCGGTCCACGAGCTGCGGTCTTGTGCGAGGAACATGTGGCCACCCTCGTAGCCGGACAGCCGGGCGTCGGGGATCTGGCGGGCGAGCGCCTCGGAGTTCTCCGGCGGCGCCACACCGTCGTGGCGACCGAACATCACGAACGTCGGGCACGTGATCTGATGCAGACGTTCCCAGGTGTCGTGGTGGCGACGTGCCTCGAGCTGGCGTGTCAGTCCGTCGGGAACGATCTCGGGCATCGGGCGTGCGGCCATCGCGGCTCGCGCCCGGTCGAGCAATGCCGGGTCCGTACGGTGCCGGAGGTCGGCGATGTCGAGGTAGGTCTCGCCGCGTGCAGCGGCTGGTCCCGCGTAGAGCTCGTGCAAGGGGTACGACGCCCCGCCGTCGCCACCGGACGAGGTGCACGCGAGCACCAGCTTCGAGACGCGGTCGGCTGCGGCGATGGCGAGTTCCTGGGCGACCATCCCGCCGAAGGAGATGCCGAGCACGGCGAACCGCTCCCATCCGACGTGGTCGACGAGTTCGGCCGCGTCGGCGGCGAAGTCGGCCATGGTCGGTTGGGTGCCCGGCTCGTGAGGAGTCGACTGTCCGAGGCCGCGATGGTCATAGGCCAACACGGTGTGCTGCTTCACGATGGGCCACTGGAGTGGGTTCGGCTTGTTGCGCAGGTCGCTGCCGGTGCCGTTGATCACGAGCAGCGGCGGCCCGTCGCCGGCCTGGTCGTGGTGGATCGTCGCGGCGGACAGGTCGGCGAACGGCATCGGTCAGCTCTCGGTGAGGCGTTCGGCTCGAAGCGCCGAACGGCGGACCTTGCCGGCGTCGTCGCGCACCGGCTCGTCGACGAACTCATAGGTCCAGGGGCGCTTGTAGCTCACCAGCAGTTCGGTGACGTGCGCTCGCAAGGTCGCCTCTTCGGTCGTCGCGTCGGCCAGGTTGACGATCGCGTGGACGCGGTTGCCCTTGTCCTCGTCGGGCAGTCCGATCACCGCGGAGCTGTCGACGCCGGTGTGGGAGTTGAGTGCCGCCTCGATCTCGGCGGGATACACGTTCGCACCGCCGACGAGGATCATGTCGGTGCGTCGGTCGGCGAGATACAGGTAGCCGTCCTCGTCCATCCAGCCGAGGTCACCGAGGCTGTCCCAGCCGTCGCGACTGTTCGCCTCGGCGCCGATGTAACGGTACGTCGGGGTGTCCCGTCCGACCGGTCGCATCCACACCTCGCCGACCTCGCCGGGCGGCAGCTCGTGGCCGTCGTCGTCGCAGATCTTCATCGAACCGGGTGCAGGCCGTCCGACCGAGCCACGGTGCGCGAGCCACTCGACGCCGCTCAGCACCGTTGACGCCTGTCCCTCGGTGCCGCCGTAGAGCTCCCAGAGGTTCTCGGCGCCGATCCAGCCGATCCACGCTTCCTTCAGCCATGCGGGACACGGTTCGGCCAGGTGCCATGCGTGATGCAGGGACGAGAGGTCGTAGCGCTCCTTGACGTGGTCGGGCAGCTTCCACATCCGCTGCATCATCGTCGGGACGAAGTACGCGGTCGATGCTCGGTGGCGGTCGATGGCGGCGAGGGTCGCCTCGGCGTCGAACTTGCCGAGCAGAGCCAGGTGCCCACCCGCGAGCAGCGTCATCCACGTCCAGATGAACGGACCGTTGTGATACAGCGGGCCGGGCATCACCATCGTCTCGTCGACAGCGACGCCGAGCCGTTCTGACCTCGCCGGGATCGCACCGTCGTAGATCGCGGGGTCGCCGCTGACGATGAGCTTCGGTCGCCCGGTCGACCCTCCTGACGTCGGTGCTTTCCACGCGGACGCCGGCGCGTCCCGTCGGGGTCCCGTCGACACCACAGCGTCCGCGTCCCCGAGCACGGTGATGCTCGGGCGCGTGGAGTGCTGCAGGCCGAGCACCACGGCCGAGTCGGCCAGTTCGACGATCGCGTCCAGCTCGACGGCGGGTAGCCGCCACGACACCGGTTGCGGGATGGCACCCACCTTCCACGCGGCGACACACGAGATCAGGAACTCGAACGAATTCGGCCAGGCGACGGTGACGAAGTCGTCGTGATTCACGCCGAGCCGGAGGAGCTGGTCGGCGAGGACGTCGGCGCGTCGGTCGAACTCGGCGTAGGTCAGGACCTCGTCGCCGAAGGTGACGGCAGGGGAGTCGCCCCGCTCCCGAGCATGGTGGGCGATGACCTCGTCCAGACCGAGTCCCGTCAGCTCCTGCATGAGGCGACGTTACGGCGGGGGTCGGGTCGACTCACAAACGGTCGGCTTCGGCCCGGTCGATCTCGGCCTGGATGGTGTCGCGCAGCGCCCGGATCTTCTTCGGGGTCATGCGTGCCGCGGAGTTGATGCGGACCAGGCGTCGCTCCGGAGGCAGGGTTCGCACGTACAACAGCGCACTCGAGTCCTGCACGCGTTCGTCGTGGATGCGGCCGTCGCCGTGCGTCCAGTGGGAGGTCTCGTACCCGATGGCCACCGTGAGCCCCGCGAGTGGAAGCTGTTCGACGAACTCCCCGCCGTTGCCGACCAACAACTCGGAGTCGTTCACCCACAGTCCGGTGCGCCGTTCGTGCTGTGCGATGGCGCGAACGAGGAGCCAGGCGCCGACGCCGACGATCAGCAGGTAGGGCGACAGACCCGTCGCGGACACGGCACTGACCGCCACGATGCAACCGAGTATCCAGGGGCTGGCGGCGAACGTCGGGCCTCGAAGTTCTCTGATCTCCGCCGAGTCGCCCACGACGGTGAAGCTAGTCGAGCGGTGCCCGACCGCTCAGGCAGCCTCGATGGCGCGTTCGATGTCGGCGGCGAGGGCCCGGAGCTTGGGCGGCGACATCCCGAGACCGACGTCGACCGCGACTCGCTTCGTCTCCCGATCGCCGGGGATCACGAACAGCTTCAACGAGGAGTAGTCGGTGTTGTCGAACTCCGGCTTGCCCTGCGCCCCGAAGAATCCCCGCTCGACCTTGGTCAGCCTGACCCGGGCTCCGTGCATCGGGATCACGTGCATGTCCTCGGAGTTGGACACGTAGATCTCGTCTCGTGTGACCCACAACGCACGGCGGCCGAGCACGCGTCGGAACGAGATGGCGACCATGACGAATCCGAGGTTCACCATGATGTCGGTGAACCCGGGAATCGTCACGAGCGCATAGACCGTGTGCACGGACCACATGATCCAGCCGAGCCACTGTCGGCGGGGCGGGCCCTGGAGGAGACGGATGTCATCGTCATCGACCATGTCGGTCAGTGTGGCGGCATTCAGTGCGAATTGTGTGTCGGGCGTGTGAACAGTTCAGGCACGGTTCAGATGTCGCCCAGGTGACGAGCGCTGGTGATCAGTCGCTGACGATCTCGCCGTCGAGGGCCTTCGCCAGTCCGGCTGCCGCCTTGTCACCGATGCGATCGAACACGAGGCCCAAGCCGAGGCCGAGGGGGCTGAACAGTCCGCGGAGTTCGAGTGTCGCGTCGTAGGTCACGTCGGTGCCGCCATCGTCCAACGGTTCGAAGGTGATGACGTCGTAGCTGCGCAGGGTCGACGAGACGGCCTCGAGCACGGTTCGGCGGGGCGGGTCGAACTCGAGGGTCTCGTACTCGAGATCGACGAAGCCCGCCTTCACCGAATAGGTGGCGCCGACGCCGGGCTCGACGCCATCGGGAAGCGTCGAGCGCGAGACGCCCGGGTCCCAGTCGGCGACGGTACGGAAGTCGGCGATGAGCTCGAACGCCGCTTCGGGCGACGACGAGGTGCGAACGGTGGTGCGGTATCGGGCCATGGGAACTCCAACAGGGCGGGGTTCACACTCTGCCGAAGCGACGAGCCGAAACCTCGCGACCCGACGACGGCCGCTGCCTCAGAGGCGTTCGATCACGATCGCGGGAGCCATGCCGCCGCCGGCGCACATGGTGATCAGGCCGAACTGGCCGTCGGTGCGCTCGAGCTCGTCGAGCGCGGTGCCGATCAGCATCGCCCCGGTGGCGCCGATCGGATGGCCGAGGGCCATGGCGCCGCCGTTGACGTTGACCTTGTCGCGGTCGAGGTCGAGGTCGCGCATGAACTTCTCGGCGACGACGGCGAAGGCCTCGTTGATCTCGAACACGTCGATGTCGTCGATGGTGAGACCGGCGCGCTGCAGCACCTTGCGCGCGGCCGGCACCGGTGCGTTGAGCATCAGCGTCGGATCGTCGCCCATGTTGGCCGTGGCGACGATGCGGGCCCTCGGGGTGAGTCCGTTGGCCTGTGCGTACTCGGCTGAGGCCATCAGGATGGCGGCGGCGCCGTCGACGACACCGGACGAGTTGCCCGCGTGGTGGACGTGCTCGATCTCGAGGTCGGGGAACTTCGCGGTGATCTGCTCGCGCATCGACCGCGACTCCGGCGTCGGGCGATAGTCGGCGATGACCGGGAAGCTCGGCGCCAGCTTCGCCAACGACTCGGCCGTCGTGCCCGGACGTGGGAACTGCTCGCGATCGAGTGCGACCGAACCGTCCTCGGGGTTCAACACCGGGATCAGGCTCTTGTCGAACCGGCCCTCGTTGATCGCGACCTCGGCGCGGCGCTGCGACTCGGCGGCCAGCGCGTCGAGCGCGGTGCGCGGGATGCCCTCGAGCGTGGCGATGGCATCGGCACACACACCCTGGTGGGACTGCGGGTGCAGCTCGTTCAGGTGCGGGTTGTTCGCACCCATGGGGAGCAGGCCCTTCTTGGGCAGCGACATCATCTCGCAGCCGCCGGCCACGACGAGGTCCTCCATGCCGGCCATGACCGCGTTGGCAGCCATGTTGGTGGCCGTGATGCCGGATCCGCAGAAACGATCGAGCGTCACGCCGCTCGCCTTGACGTCGTAGCCGGCGTCGAGGGCCGACATGCGGCCGAGGTCGCCGCTCTGCTCACACACCTGAGAGCTCGTGCCCCAGATGACGTCGTCGACGTGGGCGGTGTCGAAGCTGTTGCGTTCGGCGAGCGCTTCGAGGACCGTGCGGCCGAGGTGCTGCGGGTGCAGGTGGGCGAGTGCACCCTTGCCCTGCTTGCCGATGCCTCGTGGTGTGCGGCAGGCGTCGATGATGTAGGCCTCGGCCATGATGATTCCCCCAGAGTTCGTGTGCCGTGGACGCTAGAGGCCGACGGCGTCGTGACCCCAAAACGGTGGACACCCCCGGGCGGGTCGACCCGGGGATGTCCACGCTCACCCGAAACCGACCAGTGGACGGATGAGACTTGTTGGTTCGAGTTGTGCGGACGACTCCGTCGCTCGCAGAACTCGACGACTCACTTGCGGCGGCTCAGCGCCTGATCCAGTTCCTTCGACATGTCGGGACAGAAGCCGCCTCGGATGTCGAAGTCCTCGGACTCCAGTGAGGCGGCCCCCATCCGGTCGCCCGTCGCCATCGCGGTGTCGACCAGAGCGGTCGGACCGCAGGCGGCGATGTGGGCGCCTCGGAGGCCGTCGTCGCCGAAGTGGTCCCGCAGGGTCGCCTCGCTGAAGCGAGGCCCTTCGGAGCTGGCGACGACCACGAGGTCGATGCGCCCTTCGGTGTCGGCGGCACGGAGCATGTCGATGGCGGTGGCGTCGTCGGCGTACCTGACGCAGTAGAACAGCGTCGGTCGCTGACCCTCCGGTGCCGGCTCGAGTCCGTCGATGGCGCTCAGGAACGGGGTGATGCCCACACCGCCGGCGACCCAGACGGTCGGACCGTCGGCGTCGTCGCCGTAGGGCTCGAACTCGCCGTAGGGGCCTTCGACGATGACCTCGCTGCCGACGAGGTCGGCCGTCTGCAGCTTGGCGGTCCAGTCGCCGAGATCCCGGATGAAGAAGTTCAACTTCCCGGACTGGGGCGACGAGGCGATGGTGAAGGCGTGCGGCTCACGCAGGCCGGGCTCCTGGATCTTCAGGATGGCGAACTGGCCGGCGTGGTAGTCGAGCGGCTTGCCCTTCGGGACCATCGTCAGCTCGAGCGTGGTGCCGTCGCTCTCGGCTCGCTCGACCTCGTACTTCAGGCCCTGGGCAACGGCGTCTCGGCCGATGACCCGCCACACGTAGGTGACGAGGCCGATCACCATGATCGTGCCGAAGTAGATGCCCCACGGCGAACCGTTCGCGTACGTCTTCTCGGCGGTGTAGAAGTGCCAGCAGGCGAAGGCGAACGGGATGCCCAGGAGCTTGTGGGTCCAGCGCCACCAGCGGTACGGGAACCACCGGAGCAGGCTCACGGCGACGAGGGCGTAGAGCATCAGTTCGCCGGTCTCGGCCAGACCCTCGGCCTGGTCGGCGAGCGACTCGCTGGCGCCCTTGATGCCGCCCTCGATCTCGGGTTCGGCGCTGGTGTGCAGGAACATCGTGATGATGGCCAGGACACCGGCCCATCGATGCGACTTGTACATCGAGTCGAGTCCGCCCCAGAAGCGTTCCAGGAAGCGGATGCGCACGGCGAGCAGGAAGCTCCATGCCATGAGCACGATCGATGCGGCGCCGATGAACAGGCCGAACGCGACGCTGCCGCCTTCTTCTCCTTGAGCGCCGGCGAAGGCAGGCCATCCGATGACGACGGACAGGACCATCAGGATCGGGCCGATCCAGGCCAGCGACGGCCGGGGTCGGCGAAAGGTGCGAACACGGAGGTTCCAGTCCGCAGGGCGTCCGAGCATGCGGCGCCACAGGGCTGGCCGGATGGAGTGGGTCGGGGACGGAGGTCCGGTTGGGCGAACAGTGCTGGTTGGAAGGTCGGTGCTGGTCGGCATGTGACGACCATCTCCCATCGAACCTGAAGCTGACCTGAAACGGCCTGAAGCGCAGCTCAGAAAGCTTCAGAACCGCTTCAGCCGACCTTCGTCATCTTCGTGGCACCGGTTGCGGTACCCCCGCCGCACCGGCTCTCGAACTGAGACCTCGAAGGAGTCGAGACCATGAACAGAAGTCAGATCATCGCCAGCGTCGCAGGAGGTGCGCTCGTCCTCGGGAGTGTCGGCGGCGTCGTCGCCCTGAACCGGGTCGACACCGTCGCCGCGAGCGACACGGAACCGACCGCGGTCACCGTGGTGGCGACCACCAGCACCTCGGTGGCCACCGGCCTCGGAGCGGGAGTCGAGCAGGTCGACTACCGAGTCGAGATCGTCGACGACACCCAGACCGCTGCCGCCGACGTCGCCACCGCCGCTGCTGCGACGACGAGTGACACGTACCCCGAGCCTGAGCCCGAGCCCGAGCACCACGAGTACGAGGACGACGACGAGTTCGAGGAGGACGACGATGACTGAGCGTCCGATCCCAGCTGACCGGACGGCTGCGATCGCCCGAGCGAAGGCAGTA
>JAHDHM010000101.1 GCA_020631315.1 Acidimicrobiales bacterium | reverse complement strand
GGCAGCGGACGGCTTCGTCCGACGCCACCACTTCTACCGCTGGTCGGAGGCGCTTCGTTCTCGGATCCACACCGTCGTCAGCCAGATGGTGAAGATCCCCGAGCACGGCCTCGACCTGCTGCGTCTCGCCGCCCACCTCCGCAAGAACCCGACGGACGTCGTCCACGTGCAGTGGCTCGTCGTACCGGCTGCGGACTGGTTGTTCATCCGCTGGGCGCGGAGATCGATGCCCGTCGTGATGACGATCCACGACACCAACCCGTTGCATGGTGTCAGCAACTGGTCGCCCCAACGCCTGGGCACGGAACGCTGCATCCGCGACGTCGACGCGCTCGTGGTCCACACCCGCTACAGCGAGCAGCAGATGCTCGGGCGAGCTCGTCCGGAGCAGCCGATCGCGATCTGCCGACACGGTGTCGAGCCGGTGGAACGTCGAGACCCACCCGACGATGGTCTGTTGCGGGTGCTGGCCTTCGGCCGAATTCGTCCGTACAAGGGGGTCGACGTACTCCTCGACGCAGTGGCACTCTTGCCCGACGACGTGCGAGCCGACATCCGTGTTCGCATCGCCGGCAGCCCCCTGATGGACACCACTCCCCTACACGAGCAGGCGACGCGCCTCGGACTGGACGACGTCGTCCAGTGGGATCTCCGCTTCCTCGACGAAGACGAGGTGGCAGAGGCCTTCCGCGACTGCGACGTCCTCGCTCTGCCGTACCGCGACATCGACGCGAGTGGCGTGTTGTTCCAGGCGGCGGGCTACGGCGTCGGCATCGTCGCCACCGAGATCGGCGGCTTCTCCGACGACCTCAGAGACGAAGAGAGCGCACTCCTGGTCCCGCCGGAGGACCCGGCAGCGTTCGCCCAGGCACTCGAGCGGGTGCACCGAGACCGGGCACTGTTGCGCACGATTCGCTCCGGCCTCGCCGCTGAGGGCGACGCCAACACCTGGGCCGCGTCGGCGGCCAACACGATCGCCCTCTACGAGCGGGTCATCGAGGAGCAGGTGGCGCGATGAAGGTCTTGATCTCCGCGATGTACTGCCGGCCCGACAGTGGCTCGGAACAGGCCTATGGCTGGTGGTGGGCCACCGAGCTGTCCACCCGACATGACGTCACGGTGGTGACGGGGTCTTCCCAGCGCGGGCACATCGACGCCGCGATCGACGCCGACCCGACACTGCGACGCATCCGCTTCGTCTACGTCGACACGTTGGTCGACCAGTCGGCGTCCGGCACCGAGGCACGCTTCGAACGGATGGCGCAGTACGCCTGGCAACTGCGTGCGATGCCCACTGTCCGCCGCTTGGCGAAGGCCGAGTCGTTCGACCTCGCTCATCACGTGACCACGGGAACATGGCGTCAGCCGAGCTGCCTCGTCGTGTCCGGACTCCCCTACGCGATGGGCCCGATGGCCGGCTCCGAGCGGCTGCCGCCGGGCTTCGCTCGAACCTTCGGTTGGCGTGCCCACGTCCGCGAGACCATTCGCAACACCGCGATCCGCATCGCTCGCATGGACCCTCTGGTCCGGCTGACGTTGCGCCGTTCGAACACGATCGTCGCTGCGGGCACGCTGACCCACAGCGAGATGACGCATCGCTACCCGGCGAAGGTCACGACCTTGACCCAGGTCTTCCCCCACCCTGCGATCGGGCCGGG
The DNA here is from genome assembly GCA_020631315.1 of Acidimicrobiales bacterium. The sequence continues at coordinate 8,580 of JAHDHM010000101.1, read as the reverse complement.
CCAGATCGGCGCACGTCGCTGGATCGACGGCGAGCCGCTGCGGATGTCGTGGGTCGGCCGTCTCGTTCCCTCGAAGGGACTTCCCATCCTCCTTCGCGCCATGGCCGACTCCCGTCTGGCCGGGTCGACCGTCGAGGTCATGGGCACGGGCCCCGACCTCGAGGAGCTCCAGACGCTGGCGGCCGATCTCGATCTGGGCGAGCGCGTCCGGTTCCGCGGTCACGTGGGGCAGGAGGAGCTCTTCGACACGATCCGCGACACCCACCTGTTCGTGTTCACCTCGCTCCAGGAGCTCATGGGCCAGGCGTTGTCCGAAGCCATGCAGCTCGGCGCCGGCTGCGTCGTGTTCGACTGGTCCGGCGGCTCGGTCCTCGCCGGGGATCACGGAGCCGAGAAGATCTCTGTGGGCCGGCCCCGCCACGCACACGAAGAACTCGCCGACGCGCTCCACTCCATCGCCAGCGAAGGCCGCGTCGAGGAGTTGCAGGATCGTGCCCGCAAGCGCATCGACGAGCTGATCGGCGGCGAGTCACCGCTCGACCGGATCGAGCACCTCTACGAACGAGTGATCGCGTCGAGCTCGCGTTCGTGACGTAGCGCCTCGAGCGCACGTTCCGTCGACGCCACACACGCGACGATCAAGCCGACGAACAATCCGAGACCGAGCGCCAACACCGGCTTGTCGAACACCGACTCGACTGCGCCTTTGCCGAGGAAGTTCGTCACCGCCAGGGCCGCGCCGACGGCGACGGCGGCGATTCGAGGATCGGGATGACGCCGCCACACCCGCGCTGCAGCTGCGAGCGTGGTGAGACTGGCGAACACCAACACGGCGAGCGCCGGCAGACCCGACCGTGTCGCCGCCTCCAGCGGAACGTTGTGCGGCGACGTGAAGGTCACCGGCTCCGGCCAGGTGTTGCGGATGGGGATCGTGAAGCCGAGGCCGCGCCCGAACAACGGGTACTCACGGATGGTCTCGACGGCGTCGGACCAGAGCAGCTCTCGAGCAGTCGAGGTCTCCACCTGCTCCTGGCTGAACAGGGTCAGCTCGACGTCCTCGATGATCGGCTCGACCTGGCCGGTCGCCGAGAGGCCGACGCCGGCGAGCGTGATCAGCGCGACGACGAACAACGAGATCTGCGTGCCGGTGAGCCGGAGTCGCCGGCGGAAGGTCGGCCCGAGCACGAACAGCAGTCCACAGGCACCCCCGACGAACGCGCCGAGCAGGGCCGCACCCTGGAGCACCAGCGCCGTGCTGAAGATGGCCAGCACCCCGACACCCGCGTACAGCGCCGAGTCGCGCTTCTCGACGATCGCCAACGCCATGAGCACCATGCCGACACCGGCGAACACGGTGACGGCGTCCGTGCCGAACGAGCCGAACTCAGGTGAGCCGATCACTCCGAGCGGCACACCACCGATGGCGAATCGCGCCGCGTACCCGACGACGATCGCAACAGCGAGCACGCGAGCACCCCGCCGCACCCGGTCGCGATCCATCAGTTCGTCGACGTCTGTGGTCGCGATCAGCAACAGACCCGCCATCGCCATCAGCGCACCGCGAGCCTGGAAGATGATCAACGGTGTCGAGTTGCCGAAGAAGAAGCCGGTCACGCCACCGGCGAGATACAGCGCCAGGAAGGCACCCCAGGCAGCCGTGATGCCCGAGATCCGGCTGGGCATGCGCCTGTTGAGCGCCCGGGCCCCGAGTACGACGAGCAAGATGATGTCGGGCCAACGAACGTCGAACGCGCCGAGCGGGAGGCGGAAGACACCGACCGGCACGTTGGCGTTGTCCCGAAACGCGATGAGGTCGACGAGGCCGATCGCGAGCGCCCAGCCGGTGACGGTGACCGACCGTCCAGTGCGTTCGAGTTCGATGACCTTGTTGAAGACGATGAGTCCGACGATGAGGGCGGCGATGCCGCCGAGCGCGATCACGGCTTCTCACCTGACCTGTGCGGTGCCGGTGCCACGCCGACGATCAAGCGTCGCGGACGATGGTGGTCTTGCCGTAGTACGGGGACCGCCGGTCGAACAGCGAACGACGAACTCGGTTGATGACCACACCGAGCAGGATCGCACCGCTCTCCCGCAGGCGTGCGACTGCCGCCTCGATCTCCGGGAGTTCCGACGTACTGGCGTCGACCACGAGGATCACGTACTTGGCGTGCTTCATGATCAGCGCGGTCTCGACAACCTCACGGATCGGCGGGCAGTCCACACCGATCAACCCCGGCTTCTCGGAGAGATGGCTGATCGCGCGCGGCAGGGTCAGCTGGACCAGGTCTCCCGGGCGACCGTCGGGCAGGCCGGCGGGCAAGAAGCTGAGGCCTCGGATCGGGGTCGGCTGCACGAGGTGCGACATGTCGTCACTGTTGATGTCGGCGAGGCCGGGGCCGAGCGGTAGTCCGAGACGGTGGTGCAGTGCCGGCCGACGAAGGTCGGCATCGATCATCGTCACCTGGTGACCGACGGCGGCGAGGGACCATGCCAAGCCAGCGGAGACCGTGGACTTGCCTTCGCCTGCCCGGAAGGACGTGATGGCGATGGTCTTGACGTCGTGGTGCGCGATCTGGATCTCGACCGAGGTTCGCAGACTCTGGAAGACCTCGACGAGCTCGGGGATCGCCCCGTTGTCGAGGATGGAGACCACGGGTTGCGTCGAGCGGCGAAGACTACGGGTTGCCGGGATCTCGGCCAAGACCGAGGTACCGAGCCGTTCGCGGATCGTCTCGGTGGAGTCGAACGCTTCGCGGACACGACCGGCGACGAGAGCGACGAACACGGCGCTGACGAGGCCGAGCACGGTCGCTGCGAGGATGATCGGGATCGTCTGAGGGCTGGACGGCGACGTCGGCACGAGGGGCTCGTCGACGAGCACGAGGTCGTAGAAGAAGTTGTCCGCCTTCAGCGCGGACGTCCAGTCGCCGAGGGCCGATGCCCAGGCGGCCGCAGCATCCGGGTCTGCGGTGGTCACCTCGATGAAGAACACGCTGGTCACGACCGACGCCTCGACGTCGAGCGACAGCTCCTGGTAGGCGCCGGGCAAGTTCGCGCCCGCCTCGGCTGCCGCCGAACGTGACTCCACCAGCTCGACCACCGTCGGGAGGTCGAAGGCGACGGCGCGCGCAGCCTCCTCGGGGCTCGCGTTCGCGGCCGGCTTGATCTGCGCCACCAGCTCGACCTGTGCGGTGTACTGACGCTCAGGAAGGTACGCGGCGGCCAGCCCGACGAGGATCACGATGTCGAACGCGATGAGCGCGGCCACCCAGTGACGCCGTAGCGCCAATCGCAACTCACGAAGATCCACGAGGTCCTCCAGTTCGCAGCGCACGGCGTGCGCCAAGTTCGCGAGAGTACCTGCCCGGACGCGCAGGTCGCGGAGAGTACTCTCGGCCCGAATGAGCGCTGTTCAAGGTCGCCGGTTGCTCATCGTGACCGACGCCGCCACCGCCTACGGCGCCGAGCTCCTCATGCTCGACGCAGGGGTCGAACTCGCGGCGCGCGGCTGGTCGGTCGAGATCGCCGGCCGGCCGGGTGGGCCTCTCGAGGCCGCATGTGCGACGAGACGACTCGGCTTCGTGCCGATCGACCTTCCGGAGCACCGAGGGATCCGCACCTCGGACGGCGGTCGGCCCGGAGCGCTCGGCATCGCTCGAGAGCTGGCGGTGACGGCGACGAACACCTTGCGGCTCGCTCGCGTCGTCGGACGCGCCGACGTGGTCCACTCGAACTCGATGGCGACCCACCTCGAGGTGGTCACCGCCTCGAGGTTGCGGCGGCGCCGATCCATCGCACACCTGCACGACCTCGTGGAGCCGGGGCTGGGACGCCGGATCCTCGGTGTGATCGCCCGCCTCGCCGACGTGACGGTCGCCATCTCGGCGTCGGTCGCTCGATGCGTTCCCGACGACGGAGACGTCGTGATCATCCCGAACGGGACGGCGATGCAGCTCACCGATCCGGTGGTGACCGGTGATCCCGGGAAGACGACGGTCGTCTCCGTGGCACGACTCGACCCGATGAAACGACACGATCTCCTCCTCGATGCGTGGGCGGCCTTGGAACCGACGGATGCTCAACTCGTGCTCGTCGGCGGCCCCCACCCGGGTGCAGAGGTCTACGCCGAGCAGATCGTGGAACGAGCAGCAGCCCTCGGTGTCACGACGCTCGGACGCCGAGACGACGTCGCTGGTCTGCTCAGCGGCGCTGATGTCGCAGTGCTCGCGACGGACAACGAGCCCTTCGGACTGGCCGTGATCGAAGCGATGGCGACCGACACCGCGGTCGTGGCAGCCGATGCCGCAGGTCCCGCCGAAGTGATCACCGACGGCCACGACGGACTTCTCTTCGAGCCGGGATCTGCCGATTCACTCGCCACGACGCTGTCGAGCGTGCTCCGGGACGCCGCACTGCGGGATCGCTTGCGAGCCAACGGACGGATGACCGTCGACTCCCGCTACCGCATGTCCGCGCAGTGCGACGCCCTCGAGCGCGTCTACGAGCGCTGAGCCGAACGTTCAGACGGCCGCGAAGTCCACTGCGGTCAGCGAGCTGGTGTCGGGACGGTCTCCCCGATCGGGTGCATCACCGAACGCGAACACCCGCCCATCGGCCGTCATCAGCCAGTAGCCGTTGCCGGTTCGAGTGGGCTGCATCTTCTTCGCATCAGCGAGTCCGCACAGACCCGTTCCGGGCAGTGAGCCGTGGAACTGCGTCCCGAAGGCGAAGATGCCGCCGTCGGAGGCGAAGAGCCAGTAGCCACGGTTGTCCGGGCGACTCGCGAGCGAGAGGACCGGGGCGTCGAGCCGAAGACCTCCGGTCGAGCCGAGGAACTGAGCCGATCCGAAGGCGAAGACGCCACCGTCGGAGGCAACGAGCCAGTAGCCATCGCCGTCAGGTGTGGACTGCATGCCGTTCACCGGAGCGTTGAGCCGGACTCCGCCCATGCTGCCGTGGAACGGCACCCCGAACGAGAAGACGCCGCCGTCGGAACCGACGACCCAGTAGCCACCGGTACCCCGGTTCAGCGCGACACCGTCGACGCTGAGGCCGAGCGACGCCGGATCACCGAGGTCCCTGGCAGCACCGAAGGCATGGACAGCGTCGTTCGAATCGAGGATCCAGTAACCGTCGCCTGCGGCAGTCGCAGTGATGGCGACGCCCCGGGCGTTGACCCCACGGGTGGTGAGATCGCCGTGGTGAACGAGCCCGACGGCGTCGACACGACCCGACCGGTCCAGGATCCAATAGCCGGTTCCTGCTCCCTGGTTCGGCGACGACGTCGGGTTCGAGGGTGTCCGGCAGGCGTAGGGCCCGGTCGGCGGCACCGTGGTGGTGGGTGCTTGTGTGGTGGTGGGTGCTGGTGTGGTCGTGGGAGCTGCCGTGGCTGGGGGCGACGTGGTCGGCGGAGCAGCCGTGGTCGGCGCCGCCGTGGTGGGCGCGGCGGTGGTCGGCGTCACGACGGGGCTGCCACTCCACAACGACCGGTACGTCGCTGCGGCGTTCGGGAACATCGTGTCCGCGGTGCTGAGTGCGTGCCGTGTTCCGACGGCGGTGTCGGTGTCGAGCAGGTTCGCGTACCCGATCATCGAGGCGTTCTGGACGAGCCACGAGTGGAACTGCTGGATGAAGTACGCGTTGTCAGGGTTCACCCCCGAGTACTGCGTGCTGCTCACGCCCCACTCCGCATACGACATCTGCTTGCCGCGGGCCTGGGCGAACGACTTCTGCCAGTTGAGGCCGGCTGCGTTGGTCAGCCACTGGTTCCAGCGTGAGACCTCGTCCACCTGGGTCGGGCCCCAAGAGCCGTCGTACACCGACATGCCGATGAAGTCGACGTAGGCGTCGCCGGGATAGGAGGCTTCGTTGACCGCCACCGGCCGCAGGCTCACGCCCCAGTCGAACTTGAACTGCTGGCCCGGAACCGAGCGGAAGATGTCGACGATGCGACGGAAGTACGAGGCGTACCCCGCTGGATCCGGGTTGGAGGACCAGTAGAACCAGTCACCGTTGTGCTCCCACGCAGGACGGATGATGGCGTCCGGATCGTTGCGGGCCATGTTCTCGGCCATCTGGCGGAGATAGCCGTCGTAGGCACCCGTGTTGCCGACGGCGTAGGAGCCACCGGCCGGGAACGGCATCATGCTGTAGACGTGGATGCGAGGATCACCCGACCAGTGCGCGGTCATGTAGTCCGATGCATCGATCAGACCCTGCCAGGTGGTGCTCTCGACGAACGAGGTCGTCGACTGCAGCGACGAGCCGAGCCATGCCTCGTAGGAGGCGGCTCGAGCTGGGGTGCCGGCATGGATGCCGGTCGGAGGAAGGCCGCTCGAGGCGCCGACGGGTGACGAGCCGACAAAGGCGAGTCCCGAGGCGATCAGGGTGACAGCGGCGAGAAGAGAGACGAAGCGTCGCATGGATCAGATGACTCCCATTCGCCCGCGCTGGTTGGTTCGTGACTCGAGGCGACCGTTGTCGCCTCGACAGGGTTCCCGTCGACCGATGGCGACCGGTTCTGTAACAGTATTGGCAAGAAAAGCCGGATCGTGGGGGTCGCGGTACGCCGGTTGTCCACGATGCGTGCGCATAACGAGGCGAAACCCTACCCAGCGTCGCAACAGTGTTACAACCTCCGTCACATATCAATCACTGGATCAGTTCGACCTCGAACCCGAGGCCCGTCTCGACTCTCGCTCCGCCAGGAGTGGTCCATGTCTCGAGAGGGAAGCGAGCAGAGGGCTCGATCATGAAGCTCGCGACTGAACTCGGCAGGTCGAACTCGAACACCACGGTGGCGACATCGTCGGGAGCGACCAGTATCTCTGTGCCGAGCACACGAGTGGCGCCATCGGCGCCGACGACCGTCAACGACTCGACGCCGTCGATGCGTCCGTTGGTCGCCGAGCCGGGGATGTTGAGCGTGACGATGCCGCGGTACCAGCTACGCGGCGTCGGGCTGTCGAGGATGGGTCCGGCGACGTAGCGAGGAAGACCATCGGGCGTACGGTTCACGATGGTCGACGTGACCCTCACCGACCAGCCGTCGCCATCGGGGGTGACCTCGACGGTCGAATCGACGTACTGGAAGTAGTCGAGCTTGTTCGGCCCTCGGTTGATGACGGACAAGAGCATCGAGTCGTCATCGAGTCCCCCGTCTGCCCCGGCCGCTTCCCAGAGGCGGGCGTCGGGGCCCGACGACCACGCCATCAGATGACGGCCGCGTACCACTGCGTCGAGCTCGCGCACCAGGGTGCTCAGGTCGACATCACGCTCGAAGAAGGCCTGCAGGACAGCAGGAGCGATGTCCGACAGCCGCTCGCGCCGGGCGAACTGGTCACTGTCGCCGAACTGGACGTCGAGGTACTGCTCGTGCAGCAGCAGATCCAGCACCTCCTCGGAACCGATGGTGCGACCTCCGGCCTCGACCGGACCCACGGCCCGCAGGAGCGCCCGCAGGGCGAACGGATCGACGACGATGACCCCGTCGACCTCGGGCTCCCCTGATGCGACCCACATGTCCGCCAACAGAGGCGCCGTTGCGTCGAGGCGGGGCGACATCGACGTCAGCAACCACTCCTGACCGTCGATGAGCCAGCCCCAACGAGCCTCGAGGTCGACATCGGAGATCGCCACGGGCTCGGTGACGACCCGATCCCAGACCGGCTTCATCTCCGTCGCGATGATCGCGCCGTCCTGGGCCAGCAGCAGACCGGCGCTGAGCACCGCTCCCTGTCCCGCACGCATCTCGGCGTTGTTGGCGGCACCCAGCAGGTAGCGCCGCGGACCGTCGAGGAAGTCCGCGAGACCGGCGGTGACCTCGGCGCCACGGTCGAGCTGCTCGGCTGCGCTCGCGAGATCGTCGACCAGATCCGAACGCGCCGACCTGATCGGACCGATCAGACCCTCCGACGGGCCCAGGTCGACCGAGGTCACCTCGACGTGGGCGGCGCGGAAGATGTTCTCCAGCTCCCGCAACGCCGCCGACCGATCATCTCGGGCCAACACGCCGTCGAGCAGCAGCTGGGCGTCGTCGCTGGCGTCGATGGCCGCGTCGAGCACGGTGAGCCCGGCCCCCGACAGCGCACGGGCGCTCGTCAACTGGCGGCCGAGCACAGGCAGCACGCGAATCGGGCTGAGGACGCGGGCGCCGAGCTCGTCGTCGGCAGTGGCGAGCGCGTCGCGCGCCTCGGCCAGATCACTCGATGCCGTGCCATCGAGCACCGCTTCGACGGTCACGCTCTGTTCCACCGAGCGCAGCGCTGTCTCGGCGTTCTCCAGGGCCGACCGGGCGGCCAGACCCTGGATCGCAGCGAAGATCGCCCAGATGACGACGATCAACAGGACGACACCGAAGACGGTGGCCAGACGAGGCCGTGGAAGCGACGCGACGCGCGACGTGGTGGTCACCGTCCTCCTGTCGGGACGTGGCAGCGAAACGAAAGGGTGCCGCCAAAACAGCGATGCTCCCGGGATCAGGATCCCGGGAGCACCAGCGTCTCAGATGTTCGGCTGCGAGATGCGCCGCGGCAGTGACAGTGCGCCGCGGCAGTGACAGTGCGCCGCGGCAGTGAC
>JAHDHM010000100.1 GCA_020631315.1 Acidimicrobiales bacterium | reverse complement strand
CCTGATCACCCGCCACCTGCCCTACTCCCTGCCGTACAGGCTGATGATCGGCACCGTTGCCGTTCCGAGGCTCCGCGACTAGATGATCGATGCGTTGGTCGGCCTGCTGGTGCGGTTGCACCTGGCCGGGTTCTTCTGGGGCGACTGCTCCTTGTCGAACACCTTGTTCCGCCGAGACGCAGGTGCCTTGTCGGCCTACCTGGTGGATGCCGAGACCAGCACGTTCCATGAACAGCTCAGCGACGGCCAACGTTGGGAGGAGCTCGAGATCGCCCGCCAGAACATCCTCGGTGGCCTCAGCGACCTCGAGGCGATGGGCCGTCTCCCCGATGACCTCGACCCGATCGAGGTGATCGACGAGATCGTCGAGCGCTACGAGCGACTCTGGAGCGAGGTGACCCGCGTCGACGTGATCGGGCCGGACGAACGCTTCAAGATCGACGAACGGCTCGCCCGACTCAACGAACTCGGCTTCGACACCGGCGAGTTGATGCTCGAACCGAGCGCAGACGGCTCCGTACTCAGGTTCGCGCCCAAGGTCGTCGAGGAGGGTCACCACCGCCGACAGCTCGAGCGACTCACCGGCATCAGCGCGCTCGAGAACCAGGCACGGGTGCTGCTGAACGACGTCCGCAGCTACACGGCGCACGTCAATCGATCCAGCGGCCGAGAGGTGCCCGAAGCCGTCGCCGCCTACCGCTGGCTGGTCGAGGTCTACGAGCCGACCCTCGAGGCGGTGCCGCCCCATCTCCACGACCGGCGGCAGCCGGCCGAGCTGGTGGCCGAGATCCTCGAACATCGCGCCGCGCTGGCGGCCGAACGACAGTCAGATGTCCGCCTGGTCGAGGCGGCAGCCGACTTCTCCGGCGCCGTGCTGGAACACCAGCCTTCCGAATCCGATCTGCTCGACGACGAGGACACGGGCACCACCGAACCGACGTCAGCCGGGTCATCCACACCTGATGACGGAGGGTCTGCATGATCGACGTCGACGCACACACGATCGCCGTTGCGCTGCACCTGTTGGGCGCCAGCATCTGGATCGGAGGCCAGCTGCTGATGGCGAGCCTCGTCGGTGTCCTTCGATCGGTCGACCCCGAGGCCCCGCGACTCGCTGCACGCCGCTTCGGACAGGTCGCCTGGCCGGCCTATGCCGTCACCGTCGTCACCGGCATCTGGTTGGTGTGGCTCGTCGACGTGGTCGACGCCACGACCGGCTACCAGGCCACCGTCGGGATCAAGCTGCTGCTGGTCGCCGTGTCGGGCGTCGCGGCGTTCGTCCACGCTCAGGCCGGCAGCGTCGCCGTCCGCGCCGCGACCGGTGCTGGAGCCCTGCTCTCGGGACTCGGTGCGCTGTTCTGCGGCGTGTTGCTGGTGACCTGATCCGGCCGACTCACCGCCCGCTGCTTGGCCGCAGGTGCTCGTCGCCCCTACGATTTCATGCAGCGATGCGTGGCTCAGGGGTCGACGGGCCCGCCATCGCTGCACGGAACCGCACGGCTGCGGAGCCGATCGCCGAGGGGAGCGCGACATGCAGACCAAGATCAAGGCCAGCGAACTGGCTCGTGACGAACGGTTCGAACGGCGCTCTGCAGAACAGCGCGTCGGTGACGTTCGCATGTTCAACGCCGACGTCCGCCGCATGGACACCGAGGCCATGGACCTCGAAGAACGCGCTCGTCGCCAGATGCACGGCATCTTCGTCGGCGAGATCCAGGCACTCGAGGGTGCGGGTCGCACGGCGTTCGACTTCAGCACCGAAGAGGTGCCGTTCGAACTGAAGCTCGACATGGCACGCCAGTGCTGGGACGAGGCCCGCCACTGCGAGATCGCGATCATCCTGAACGACCACATGGGCTGCGACATCGGTGAGCACACCGAATACACGACCCTGTTCGAGGCTGCCTGCCACGACGACCCGGTGTTCCGGCTGTGTGGTGTGAACCGAGCGCTCGAAGGCCTCGCGATCGACGTGTTCAACAACATGCGCGAGTTCGGCTCCGAGATGGGCGACCCGGTCATGTACTTCTGCGAGGACTGGATGCTCGCCGACGAGGTCACCCACGTGAAGATGGGTTCGAAGTGGCTCCGCGAGGTCACCAAGAACGACATCGAGCGTCGCAACGCGGCCCTCGAATTCCAGAAGGTCGTCGACGGCATCTTCTCCCTGGGGGGCCAGCGCGGCGACTCGCCCGACGCGGCGATCAAGCTCGCTCGTCGTTTCCGGGAGATGGCCGGCTTCACCAGCGAGGAGATCGACGACATCGCCGCCGACTCCGCCGCGCAAGCCGATGCCAATCGCGCCACGCTCGAGGCCGCGACCGCTGGCTGATTCCTCCGGCGACGCCAGGGGCATCGTCACCTGGGCCCGCGCCACCGCCGACACTCCCCCGTTCGACCCGCACGAGGTCGAGATCAAGCGTGCCGCCACCGTGGTGGTGCTGCGCGAGTCGCCCGAGCTCGAAGTCCTCATGTTGCGCCGTAACTCGAGGTCCATCTTCGTGGCGAACATGTGGCTCTACCCGGGCGGTGCGGTCGATGATCACGACGCCAGCCCCGAGGTGCTCGGGAGTTTCGACGGACTCGACGCAGTCACGCCCCAGATGGACCTCCCGTCCGACGAAGCAGCTGCGCACTGGGTCGCGGTCGTTCGGGAGACGGTCGAGGAAGCAGGTCTGTTGCTCGGCTCGGATCGGCATCGTGCCTGGTTCGACGGCGATCCCGACTGGCGTGACGAGCTGAACCATCACGGCGCCGACTTCGTCGATGCGATCGAGTCGACCTCGACTCGTTTCGACGTCTCCGGCCTCGCCTACCTCGGCCGCTTCATCACCCCGCTCGGGGCACCCCGTCGCTACGACACGCGGTTCTTCGCCTGCGTGATGCCCGACGGCCAACACCCGTCGCCCGACACGCACGAGGCGGTGGATCTCGACTGGGTCCGGCCCGCCGAAGCACTCGAGCGTCTCGACGCCGGGAACATGGAGATGGTCACCCCGACGATCGCGGTGCTGATGCGGCTCGCGAAGTTCGAGCGTGCCGACGACGTGGTTCGGGCCGCGGCCACGTCGACCGACGAGTTCCGGGTGCGCCTCCGGCCGCCGGGAAGGGGCCGAGCCGCGATCGCCTTCCCCGAAGACGCCGACTACGACACCGCCGACGAACGAGCCGAGTACGGGGCCGTCCGGATCTGACTCAGTTGACGCGATCGGACCGCATCGGCGTCAGTTGCCGAACGTGAGCGTGGTCCGCATGCGGATCGGCAGGTGTACCTCGACCGACCCGGAGCCGCCCCAGCAGGCGCCACCGCAGAAGTCGGTCATCATCAGCGTCTGTGTCGCCGAGTCCTTGATCATGATCCGCAGCACGTCGGGACCGATGTCCCACGGGAAGGGCTGACCGTTCAGCACCCACCAGTCGAGCGGAGAGCCGAGGTCGACGGTGGTCGGGCCCATCTCGTCGGTGAACGGGTACTGCGGTGAGCAGGTCTCCTGGAAGCCGCCGGACCAGTTCACACCATTGAGGAACCGCCAGGCGCAGACCTGGATCTCGACCGGGTGTGACGTCGGCTTCGAGAGCACCTCGAGTTCGAGTCGGGCCTCACCGATGATCAGGTCCGGCGAACGCCAGTTGCCCTGGTCGACCCATGGTGGGTCGTAGTACTCGTTCGATGCCGGGGCCTGGTCGTGGTTCGACCAGATGACGGCCCCGATCCCGGGATCGACCACCACCGGCGGATCATCGTTCACCGGCGGATCGCCGATCACGACGTCGGCGATGGCGACATCGGCGGCACTGCTCGGCAGCGACGTCGTCACGCTGACCCGTTGGCCGGACCCGAACCAGTACACGGTGCCCGACGTGGTGACGAGGGCATAGCCGCCGAGGTCGTCGGCTGCAGCGCCGACCACGTCGGTCCGGCCAGTGCCGCCGAGCGACCCGCTGAACTGCAGCCCGAAGGCGAACACGCCGCCGTCACGGGCCACCATCGCGTAGGAACCGTTCGCGCCGGCGAGGGCATCGGCGATGGGCTGATCGAGCGTGCGCCCGTTGAGCACTCCGGGCACCGAACCGCCGAACGTCGAGTCGCCGAACGCGAACACGCCGCCGTCGTCGTGGACGATGCGGTAGCCGGCAGCACTCAGCTGGATCGCCACGGCGGTCGTCTGCTGAGCGGCAGCAAGGGACACGCCAGGTACCGAACCGTGGAAGCGGGCGGCGCCGAAGGTGAACACCCCGCCGTCCTCGCCCAGCACGATGTAGCCGTCCTCGCCGGGCAACACCGACAACGACACGGCCGGTCGGGCGAGCTGGAGGTCGAGGTCGCCGATGTCGCCGTGATGGGTGGCAGCACCATGCGCGGTGACGACGCCGTCGTCCCACAACACCCAGTACCCGTCGCCAGCGGCGGTCGGGACCAGTGACACCGCGGTCGCGTTGCGGCTGGTGTCGCCGTGATGCGTGGCGCCTCCGAAGGTCACCACGGTGCCCTCGGACGCCAGCACCCAGCCGGAGACCGCCGTCGTCGCCGCACCGGCAGGGGCAGCGAACACGGTCGAGGCTGCGAGCAACAACAGAGTGGCGAGCAACGCGAGGGCTCGGTGCGGCGCGAACGGTCCGGCGGCGAGAGGCGACGTCATGGCCTCGAGTATGACAGCACCGAAGCGATTTCGTCATGCATCCGTAATCTTTTCGGCCAGGGCGGCGAGCCGCTCACGATCGGCATCCGGAGAATCGATCCGAGGGATCGGCCACATCTGTCAGACTCGGAGACCCGGATCTCCACGTCCGGCCAGCCTCCGTAGCTCAGGGGATAGAGCGTCGGTTTCCTAAACCGTGCGTCGCAGGTTCGAATCCTGCCGGGGGCGCTCCAGGTGCTCGGCCATCGCTCGGCACCGCAGCGCGATGCCGCCGAGACCGACACCGCTCCGCTCGCTCGAGTGTCTGGACATCCACCAGCGGTGGGTGAGCTCGTGGCTACGATCCGTGGCATGTCGGCGCTCACGGTGGCTGTGACCAGCAGCAAGGGCGGAGTCCTGAAGACGTCGCTCGTCGCGAACGTCGCCGGACTCGCCGCAGCTGGCGGTTGGCGCGTGCTGTGTGTCGACGCCGACCCCCAGGGCGACCTCCGCCACGACCTCGGCTACGGCGAACGGTCGGACCACGGCCGTTCACTCGCCCGCGGGCTGTTGACCGGCGAGCGTCCGGCCGTGCTCGCCGATGTTCGACCGGGGCTCGACGTGGTGGCCGGTGGCGTCGCGTTGCGCGCCGCCATCGATGCCCTTCACGACCGCGGCGACACGAGCAGGGCCGACGCCGACGTTGCAGGCCACGACGTCCTGCGTCACTTCGGGGACTACGACCTCGTGCTGGTCGACACACCGCCCGGCGACGTCGTACTGCGTCGTCAGCTCACCGCCCACTGTGCGTTCTCGGTCGTGCCCACCGCTCCGGATGCTGCGTCGATGGCCGGCCTCGTGTCCATCGCTGAGGACCTGCGCGCGGCCGTGCGGATCAATCCTCACCACGAGCTCCTCGCGGTGGTGCTCGGGCCGGTCGGCTCAGGAGCGCGTGACATCCGACGGGCAGCGCGCCATCGCCTGTCTGACCTGCTCGATCGGCCGGCCCCGGTGTTGATGGCGACGATCCGGCTCGCCCAGAAGGTCGCGGTCGATTGTCGAGCCGCCGGCCAGCTCGTGATGGAGTACGAGGCTGCGGCGGCCGGCGCCGACTCGCCCCACGGGTGGCGGACACGGCGCGATCGTCGGGAGTACAGCTCCGCCGCCTCCGGTCTCGCTTCGGACTATCAGGAGCTGACCGACGAGCTCTTGGAGCGGCTGGTGAACCGGCCGCTCGGCGGCGCGTTCTCGGCCGCCTGAGGGCGATTACGGACCGGGAGTCACCGGGACGGTGCCGATCGTGAGCACCGTCTCCTCGAACTCTTCGACCGGCACCGTGCCGATGGTCAGGTCCGGGTCGAGATCCGGAACCGTCGCCGGTGCTGTGGCGATGGTGAGCACGGGACCGGTGGTCGTCGGCGAGGCGGCGACCGTCGGCGACGCCACCGCGGTCGTGGTGGTCGTCGTGGTGCTGGTCGTGGTGGAGGACGAGTTCGTCGACGTCACAGGTGCCGTCGTGCTCGGCAGCGTCGATGCGTTCGCCGGTGCTGCGGTCGTCGGTGCTGCAGTCGTCGACGGCGCGGCCGTGGTGGTCGATGCGTCGGGTTCCGGCACGGTGGACGGCACGGACGACGACGCTGGTTCGTCGCTGCTCGCCGAGTCGGTGACGTGGACGGCGAGCAGGCTCGCGAGGATCACCAGCAGGGCGAAACCGACGATGAGGTTGGTCCGGGAGAGACCGGTCGGTGTGGGGGTGGTGGACGTCGTCATGGTGAGCACCGCGGAGCGGATGGATCAATGTTGCACAGTCGTGATGTGAACACCAGAGGCCATGGCGGAAGCACCAGAAGCGCAGCACGTCGGTAGCGTGATCGTCATGCGTTGGTTCGCCGCTGTCCTCCTCGTCGTCGCATCGTTGGTGCTGGCTCCGATCCAGGTCGGTGCACAAGACGCGGACGAGCCGGCGCCGACCACGCTGCCGCGCAGCAGCGGAGGCGTGGGGTCCATTCTCGGTCCGGGGCCCGGTGGCGGCGTCGAGCCGACGGACTCGGGCGATCGTGGCGGTGCAGCTCAGCTGGCCCTGTTCGGGGTGCTGGTGGTCGCCATCGGCGGTATTGCTCTCCTGGCTCGCCGCGACATGGGCAAGGCCAAGCGGGCCGCGGCGGCTCAGGAGTAGCGGCCGGCGAGGTCGGCGACGACCTCGTGGAACTCCTGCACGGTGTCGCGGATCACGTCACCGACGGGGAGGACCTCGGTGATGCGGCCGGCGACCTGACCGGTGAGGGCGATGCTCGCCTCCATGTCACCACCGAAGTACAAGTCGGTGACCCGCATGAAGGCACCCATGACGTTGTCCTCGGACCACTCCATGTCGTTCGTCGACGAGGTGCGGAGGGCTCGCAGGGCAGGGCCGCCGGCACGTCGGTTCAGCATCACCGTGTCGGTCTCGGCTGCCGCGACGATGGCGTCTTTCCAATGGTGATGCACGGGCGACTCCGCCGCGCTCACCATGCGGGTGCCCATCTGGACGCCTTCGGCGCCGAGGGCGAACGCTGCCGCCATGGAGGCACCGTCGACGATGCCGCCAGCGGCGATGATCGGGACGTCGACCTGTGAGCGGACGAGGGGGAGCAGCACCATCGACGCCACGTCGTTCACGTTCTTGAAGCCGCCGCCTTCGCCGCCCTCGACGATCAGTCCGTCGACACCGGCCTCGACGGCCTTCAATGCGCCGGCGAGGGTCGGCACGACGTGGAAGACGGTGAGTCCGGCCGACTTCAGCGTCGCGGTGTACTTGTTCGGGTTGCCGGCAGAGGTGCTGACGAATCGCACACCCTGCTCGACGACGAAGTCAGCGATCGACGGGTCACGAACGAACGCCTGAGCGATGTTCACGCCGAAGGGTCGGTCGGTGAGGTCTCGCATCGCCACGATCTCGGCCCGGATCGCGTCGAGGTCGCCCGACGAGGTCTCGATGATGCCCATGGCACCGGCGTTCGACACCGCGCTCGCCAACTGTGAGCGGGCGATCCACCCCATCGGCGCCTGCACGATCGGGTGCTCGACGCCGAGCATCTCGGTCACTCGGTTCTGGATCGGCATGGCGGGCCCCCTCAGGCGACGGCGGTCAGGTCGATCACCGCGTCGCGCTCCCCCAGGTGCTGCGTCGCCCACTCGAGGACGGCGGCCTCCTGCGAGAACACGATGATCTGCTGTTCCGCAGCAGCCTCGCGCAAGACGTCCAGCAACGCGAAGGTGCGCCCCTCATCGGCGTGCACCGTGGCGTCGTCGAGCACGAACGGACAGTCTTCGCCTGCGCGGGTGAGGACCTGGGTCATCGCCAGCCGCAGCAGCAGTGCGACCTGTTCCATGGTCCCATGGGACAGGGCCGTGGACGGTCGGAAGCGACCGTCGGCGTCCTTCACCATCACCGCAAGGGTCTCTGGATCGACGGTGGCGTCGACGTAGCGGCCCTGGGTGATCGTGGCGATGTGGGTCCTGACGATGTCGGCGAGCTGCGGTGCGACGACGCGGTATGCCTGCTCCTCGGCGGAGGTCAGGTGTTCGGTCGCCGACTCGAGCACCGCCTGGAGCCGACGCACACGATCGAGCTCCCGCTCGGCTGCTGCGACCGCGGCCTCGGCGGCAGCGACGTCGACGTCGCCAGGCTCGATGGTCTCGAGGCGCGACACGATGGCCGACTCGTTCGTCCTGGCATCGGCAAGCGCCGCTCGTGTCGTGCGCTCGTCGTCCTCGGTGGCCTCGGGACCGGGGTCAGCGGCGAGTTCGTCGCGTGCGGCGAGCGCCGCAGCCAGCACCTCGTCGACGTCTCGCTGCCCGAGGTGGTGCTCGAAGGCCGTGCGGTGACGTTGCGCCTCCACCCGGCCACGACGGGCGGTCTTCGCCTCGTCGAGCACGACACGACCCTGCCGCACCAGCTCGTCGAGCTGACCGTCGCCAACCGGGCGTCCGAGGCCACTCAGGACAGCGCTCAGCCGTACGGCGAGCTCGTCACGCCGCTGCCGACGAGCCGTGGCCCGAGCGACCTCGTCGGCGTGTGCTCGCAGCTCGGCTTCGAGGCGTGGCAGCTCCGACCGGCGAGCCATGACGCTGCGGCGCACTGCGAGATCGGCCCGGAAGGCCTCGACGTCCGCCGCCAGATCATGGCCGACCGCGCGCACTCCGACGGCCTCGAACTCTCGCCGAAGCGCGTCCGTTGCCTGGTCGAGCTGGGCTGTGGCGACGACACGTTGCTCGCCCTGCCGCCGGCCGAGTTCGAGATCGGCGACGGCGGCAGCGAGCTGTTCCTGCAACGCTGCGGGCGGGGTCGACTCGGCGATGCCGAGCTCCCGCAATCGAGCTGCCGCTGCAGCACGGCGCTCAGCATCGTGGCGGCGAACGCTCTCGGCCGCCGAGACACGTTCGGACCACACCGCGATCTCCGCGTCGAGCTCCTCGAGCCCGGACGGGCGAAGTCCGAGAGCGGCAGCACCGGCAGCGATCGCCCCGACGGCACCCACCGCGAGCAGCGCCACCGAACCGATGCCGGCTCCGATCAGTCCGAGGACCAACATGACCGCCGCCGACACGCCGGCCATTCGGGCCTGGCGCTCCCGCCGGGACAGCGAGTCACGCCGCGCCGAGGCTGCAGCCAGTTCGTCGGCGACATCGGTCGAGGGCGGGGTCGAGACCACCGCGGCAAGGGCATCGGTCGCTGAGCGCAGGTGCTCGACGCGTCGCGCCGCTGCGTCGAGGTCGGTCGGGGCACCGAGGCCATCGTGGCGAGCAGTGGCGGCGACCCATGCGCCGACGGCAGCAGTGAGGCTGGGCGGCTCGTCGACCGGGCCGACGACGGCGGCAGGCATGTCCTCGATCTGGCGGCGAAGCGCGTCGACGTCTCGATCCGCGACCGCCCGTGGCGGCGGTGCAGCGACCGCATCGGCGACCAGGCGCTGCAGCTCGTCGACGGCGTCCTCGTCGAGATCATCGGCGGCGGACTCGGGGATCGCGTTCCGGAGCTGCAGCAAGGTCGCGCCGTCGTCGACGGTGCGACGCAGCTCGGTGCGGCGTCGTCCGGCGAGCACCTCGGCCAGCTGTGTCTCGAGCGCACCGACACGCGACCGGGCCGCATCACGCTGTGCCAGCAAGGTCAGATAGTCACCGTGCCGACGACGGCGCTCCTCGAGCTCCTCGCGTGCGTCACGCTCCGCCACGGTCGCAAGACGCAGCGGCTTCACGGCATTGGCGCGGTCGACCCCGACGTGATCGCGCCGGAAGGCATCGAGAGCGGCCACGGCTTCGGCAGCGGTGGCGCCGCCGCCGAGCGTCGATGCGGCACGCTGCAGCAGCGCCCGCAACGGGTCGAGGTCGGACGGATCGATGGCGAGCTCGGTCTGGCGGACGAAGGCCGTCGATGCGAGGGTCCGCCGCTCGAGTCCGAGCCACACGGCCGCATCGGGCACACCGCCGGAGAGGATCTCGTCGTCGCACGGTCGACCGCGATCGAGGTCGATGACGTCGACGGTGCGAGCGTCGAGGTCACGCTCGACCGAGATCCGGCGACCGTCGGCGAGCTCGAGGACGGTGCCGACACGCCAGGCATCGCCATCCCACGGCCGGTGACGCTCGGCGAAGGCCTTGTCGTTCGCGTCCGTACGGCGACGGCGGCCCGACA
>JAHDHM010000099.1:2891-10304 GCA_020631315.1 Acidimicrobiales bacterium | reverse complement strand
GGGCGATCGGCGGCCGGGGCTGCCTCTGTCGAGGGCGCAGCGGACTCGCGCTCGTTCCCAGTGGTCCGCACCCGACGTCGGGTCGTCGTCACCGACGCTGCAGGGGCCTCGCCGTTGGCGGTATCGGAACTGGCTTCGGAACTCGAGTCGGGGGCAGTGGAGGTTGCCGAGGCGGTGTCGTCAGAGCTGACGATCCGTCGCCGACGCTTGATGGTCGGCCCAGATCCCCCTCCGTCGGCCCTTGTCGTGATGTCGTCGGTCGTGGTGTCGTCGGCGTGTTGCCGAGTGTCGGGGGTGTCGGTCACCCGCGTGTTCCCTTCTCATGACGCACGCTCGTGAGCGTGCGGAGCGGACGAGTCGGTCGACGGGATGAGTTCCCGGAGCGAGTCGTCGTGCTCGATCAACTGTGTGAGGCGAACCGCGACGCCCATCTCGTGCGTCGGCGCCATCACCGTCGCCACTTCCGACGGTCGTACGACCCTCGGCTTGGCGGACAGTTCGGCGGCGCACAGGACTCCGTTCGGACCGGTTCCGAGCACCTCGAGGTGGTGGATGCCCGGACGCAGGTCGTCGGTTCGTTCTTTTCCCTTGTGCTGTCTCGTCGTCGGCAACGTGGCCGAGTCGAGCAGTTCGGTCACGCGCTGGCGGGCGGTGGCCTCGTCGAGATCACGGAT
This sequence comes from Acidimicrobiales bacterium, assembly GCA_020631315.1. The sequence continues at coordinate 9,630 of JAHDHM010000099.1, read as the reverse complement.
CTCGAAGGACCATCCACAGCGGACGACCTGCTCCTGCAGCGACGTCCCACGGCCGTTGCGGAGCTCGATGGTCTGGACCTCCATACCGACCGGCAGGGCCGCGGTCAGCAGGTCGGGGAGCTCGGCAAGCGTCAGGTGACGCCCGTCGGCCACTCCCACACCGGCGAGGGTGTCCGTCGACGACGGCTCCTCGACTTCGATGTCCAGGTATTCGCCGATCGACTCGTAGCCGGTCGGCAGCGCGAGCCCGAAGGCGACGCGCGGGCGCGGGGTGAATCCCTCGGTCCGAACGACCGGGACCCCGACACGACGAAGCGCCCGTTCCCAGATACGAGCCACATCGCGGTGGCTCGTGAAACGGATCTTGCCCGTCTTTGCGTACCGCAACCGCAACACCGTGATCACACGGTCGTGGCTGTCGGCATCAGTTCGTGGATTGGCCGCCTGGGTCACCTGGGGCCACCCGTGAGTGTCACGGGTACCCAGTTGCCGGCAGCGACGAGATCCTGACCGGTGCCCTGTGAGCCACCGGCCGGAGGCACGGGCGAGGCGACCACGTGTTCGACGCCGTACTCCGTGCATGCCCCACAGTCGTAACAGGGGGTCCAACGGCAATCGGGGATGCCGTGTCCCGCGAGGGCGTCCTGCCAGTCCTGCCACAGGAAGTCCTTGTGGAGGCCGGCGTGGATGTGGTCCCACGGGAGGATCTCGTCGTCGTGGCGATGCCGGGTGACGTAGAAGTCGACCGACAGGCCCTCTGCGGCCATCGCGTCGTACCAGAGGTCGAGGTCGAAGTGCTCGCCCCACTCCTGGAAGACGCCGCCGTTGCGCCACACCCGCTCGATGACACGGCCGAGGCGGCGGTCGCCTCGGCTGGCCAGACCCTCGGCCATCGACGCCTTGGCGTCGTGCCACTTGAGGTTCACGCGGGGGTGACGGCGACCGGCTTCGCGCACGAGGCCGATCTTTCGCTGCAACTCCTCCACCGAGTTCTGTCCGAACCACTGGAACGGCGTGTGTGCCTTGGGCACGTAGCCGCCGAGCGAGACCGTGACCGACGCCTTCTTGGTGTAGCGCTTGCCGATCTCGACACAGTTGGCTGCGAGCTCGTGGATGCCGAGGGTGTCCTCGTCCATCTCCGAGGGCAGCCCGGTGAGGAAGTACAGCTTCATCCGCTGCCAGCCCTCTGAGTAGGCCGACTCGACGGCACCGTAGAGGTCCTCGTCGACGATGAGCTTGTTGATGATCTGGCGCATGCGCCAGGTGCCGGCCTCGGGAGCGAAGGTCAGTCCCGAGCGACGAGCGTTGGAGACCTTGGCCGCGAGGCCGACGGTGAAGGCGTCGACCCGGAGGCTGGGCAGGGAGATGGTGGTGTTGCCGCAGCTGATCGGGTCCTCGACCGTCTCGGTGACGACCTGCTCGATGCCCGAGAAGTCGGCGGTGCTGAGCGACGTGAGGCTGACCTCGTCGTAGCCCGTGCGCTGCAGACCGTTCGAGATCATGCTGCGGACCTGCTCGGCCGGACGCTCACGGACCGGGCGGGTGATCATGCCCGCCTGACAGAAGCGACAGCCGCGGGTGCAGCCGCGGAAGATCTCGACGTTGAGGCGGTCGTGGACGACCTCGGACAGCGGGACCAGCTGGTTCTTCGGGTACGGCCAGTCGGCGAGGTCGGCGACGGTGCGCTTCTGCACGACCTCCGGCACGTCGGGGTACTTCGGCTCGACCGCGGCGATGTGGTCGCCGTCGTAGGTGACCTCGTACATCGACGGGACGTAGCAACCCTGGATGGCCGACAGCTCGCGCAGCACCCGCTCGCGGGAGCCGGCCGGCTTGCCCGAGTTCTTCCAGGCGTGGAGCACCTCGGTGATGTCGCCGACGAGCTCCTCGCCGTCGCCGAGCGCGACGACGTCGACGAAGTCGGCCATCGGCTCGGGGTTGAACGAGGCGTGGCCGCCGATGACGACGATGGCGTCGTCCTCACCGCGGTCGCGCTGTCGGATCGGGACGCCGGCGAGGTCGAGCGACTCGAGGACGTTCGTGTAGACGAGCTCGGCGGCCAGGTTGAAGCCGATGACGTCGAAGTCGCCGGCGGCACGGTGCGTCTCGAGCGAGAACAACGGGACGCCCGAGGTCCGCAGCTGGGACGCCATGTCGGGCCACGGCGTGTACGAACGCTCGGCGACGGCGTCGTGACGCTCGTTCAGCACCTCGACGAGGATCTGGATGCCCTGGTTCGGGAGACCGATCTCGTAGGTGTCGGGGTACATGACGAGCCACGACACCTTGTGCGGGGCGTGCTCGGGCTCGACCATGCCGTCCTCGCAGCCGATGTAGCGCGCGGGCTTCTGCACTCGCGGCAGCAGGGGCTCGATGCGGGGCCAGAGGGTCGTCACAGAAACGAAATGCTACCTGCAACGAGGGCGGTGACCTGACTCGTTCACCGAACGCGATCGCACGGCGGTGCAGGGATCAGATGCTGAACCGGCGCGAGCGGATGTTGATGACCAGACCGACGGCGATGAACGCGGTGATGATCGACGAGCCGCCGTGGCTCATGAACGGGAGTGGGATGCCGGCGATGGGCATGATCCCCATGGTCATACCCATGTTCTGGAAGATCTGGAACAAGAGCATCGCCATGATGCCGACACACACGTACGTGCCGAAGCGGTCGGCCGCGAGCTGGGCGGCCCGCAGGATGCGCCACATCAAGAAGAAGTAGGCGCCGAGCAGTGGCAGCGAGCCGAACAGGAAGCCGAGCTCCTCCCCCGCCGCGGTGAAGATGAAGTCGGTCTCCTGTGCGGGGATCAGGTTGAGGTTCGTCTGGCTCCCCTGCAGGTACCCGCGACCGGTCAGACCACCAGAACCGAGCGCGATCTGCGACTGCTGGAGGTTGTAGTTCGAGTCGGTGACGTCGGACTCCTGGTCGAGGAAGGCCGTCAACCGCTCGTCTTGGCGGTCATTGAGCAGTTCGACACCGAACAGGTCGTCCGAGGTGAACACGACCACGATGGCGAGGCTGCCGAGCAGGGCCAACGCCGCGACGTGACGCACCTTCGACGCCGCAGCCGTCAGGACCGCCATGGTGATGGCGATGTACACGAGCATCGTCCCGAGGTCACCACCCTGGAACACGAGAGCCATCGGGATGAGCATCATCACGAGCCCGTTGAGCACCCCGCTCAGGTTCAGCCCGGCACGCTGTCGTGCCGCGAATGCTGCCAACGCCGCGATCGACGCCAGCTTCGCGAACTCCGACGGCTGCAACTGGAAGCCCGGCAGCTGGAACCACGCCTTGGCACCGGCCACCTCCTTGCCGATCAAGAGGACCAAAACCAGCAGTCCGAGGCCGAACAGGTACAGCTGTCCGGCGAAGTCGCGGATGAGCCGATAGTCGACGATCGCGGCGACGACCATCGCGGCGATGCCGACCAGCACGAAGATCGTCTGTCGGCGGGCGAACGTGTAGGGATCGTCGCCGTTGAACTCGAGGAATCGCCACGTGGCGCTGTAGTTCATGAAGATGCCGAACACGGCGATCGCGATGGCGAGCAACGGCAGGAACCAGTCCACGTACCGGATCGGCGACTGCAGCTCGCGTCGAGTCGGGAACACGGAGCTCATGGTCTCGGCTCGCGTTCTCGCTCGCGGCGGACGGGCAGCGCCGCTTCCTCTGGCGTGTCGTCACCGACGATGGGGATCGGTTCGCCGTACGGGCATCCCTCGGGCACGAGGAGATCGATCGTCGGGTCCTGGAGGATGGTGATCGGCAACTCCGGGCAGCCACTGACCTCGCCCTCGGCGGGTTCGAGGGGCAGATCCTCGGGCTCGGGCCAGTCCTGTTCGAGCGCCCGGAGCGCGGTGAACACGTTGCGGGCGACCGGTGCTGCGGCTTCGCCGCCGAAACCGGCCTCCTCCATGACCACGACCACCGCATAGCGAGGGTCGTGACGCGGGCCGTAGCCGACGAAGATCGCGTTGTCCTCCTTGGACCGCCCCAGAACCTTGTTGATGCCCTCGGACTCCGAGGTGCCGGTCTTGCCGACGATGCCCCAACCGCGGTGATCCCAGCCGTCGAACGCGCGGGCCGCAGTGCCGGTGATCTGGCCGCCGAACGCGCTCGACAGACGGCTGAGCGTCACGCCCTCGAGGCCTTCGTCGATGACGTCGACCGGCACTCCGGACAGATCGAGCTGGTTCACGATGGCGGGACCGAACTCGCGGATGACCTCGCCGGGCTCGGTGTCGCCGCCACCGCGGGAGGTGACTCGGTCCGCGATGTTGGGCTGGAAGACCGTGCCACCGTTCGCCCACGCGGCGTAGGAGTTGACGAGCTGTAGCGGCGTGACGTTCAGGAAGCCCTGTCCGATCGCGAGGTTGATCGTGTCGCCCGGCACCCAGATCAGCGTGTTGTCCTGGTTCTGGTACTCGGGGATGGCCTCGAAGATGGCCCGCTTGATCTCCGGTGTGGGCACGGTGCCCGCACGCTCGAACGGCAGCTGCACGCCGGTCTGGGCGCCGAAGCCGAAGTCCCTGGCCGCGTCCTGGATGGCGAACCGACCGTTGCCGGTGCCCAGCTCGTACATGTCGTACGCCGCTGAGTAGAAGTAGGTGTCGCTCGACTTGGTGATCGCCACGCCGAGGTCCACCGGACCGAGCGCCACCGCACCGGCGTTCTGGAACGTGCCGCCACCCGGTACGGGCACGGTGTAGAAGCCGGTGTCGATGAACTGGCCGCGGGGTGTGATCACCTCGGTCTTGGTCGCCGCCACCGCGGTGATCAACTTGAAGACCGAGCCCGGCGAGTAGAGGCCCTGGACCGCTCGGTTGTTGAGCGGGCCGGGACGGCTCGGATCGTTGAACGTGGCGTCGTACTGGGCCGTCGAGATGCCGTCGGTCAGCCATTCGGGCTTGTAGGTCGGGTAGCTGGCCATCGCGAGCACGTCGCCGTTGCGGACGTCCATCACCACGACCGAACCGGCGTAGGCCGGGAGCAGGAAGCGCGGATCATCCGACGACGGCCGACCCTGGGCCTCCCGTAGCCCCTCGACCAGGTAGAACTCGACCGCCTGCTGCAGCTCGAGGTCGAGCGTCAGGTGGACATCGGCACCGGGCACGGGGTCCGTGCCGCCCAGCTCGCGCACCACCCGGTTCTGACGATCGACCTCGACCTTCAGGACCCCGGCCTTGCCGCGCAGGGTGTCCTCGAACAGGCCTTCGATGCCGGCGCGACCGATGCGGTCGTTCGGGAGGTACCCCTCCCCCGGGTTCTGGTCGATCCAGTCGGCGGGCTGTGCGCCGACGTAGCCGACGACGTGGGCCGCGAGGCTGCCCTCGGGATAGATGCGTCGGGCTTCCCACGACGCAGTGACGCCCGGAAGCGAACGTTCGACGATGAGCTCCAGAAGGCTCTCGTCGAGACCGACCGCCACGGTGCGGTCCGAGAACGGCGCGGCTGCCGGATCGTCCATGCGTTCGGCGATGTCGGCCTGGGTCTCACCGGTCAGCCGTTCGAGCTCCGACAGCACGATCTCGCGGTCGCCGGCTGAGAACTGGCTCGGGTTCACCCGCACCACGCCGCTGAACTCGTTGTCGGCCAGCACCACGCCGTTGCGGTCGAGGATGCGGCCACGCTGTGGCGAGATGTTCACCAGCCGCACCTGATTGGTGTCGGCCTGCACCTGGTACTCCTCGGTCGCGAGCACCTGCAGGAACCAGATCCGGGCGAACAACGCGGCGAACAGTCCGATGACGACGATGCCCAGGAAGGCCAGCCGCAAGGACAGGTTGGACGCGCCCTGTTCGTCGCGTTCTTCGCTCATCGGGTCGACGCCCAGGGCAGACGGTCCATGCCGAGCGCCCACGCCATGGCCCGGAAGGCCAGCGGCGAGAGCGCCATGCCGCCGAGGCACACGACGAGCAGCACCGGGATGAGCGACACGTCGGCCAGGAACTCCTGACCGATCAGTCGTCCGACGAGCACGAACGTGGACGTGCCGATGGCCAGGGCCGTGCCGACCGACATGACCCGCAGCATGCGCCCGCCGTCGAAGAAGCCGCTGAACGCGACACCGCTGAGGTAGGCGATCAGACAGCCGATGAGCGCCCACATCCCGAACGGCGTCTGCACCAGCAGATCGGTGCCCATGCCGGCGAGGAAGCCGATGACCACACCCTCGTCCGGGCCGGCCAGCGCACCACCGACGATGGCAAGCAGGAGCATCACGTCGACCACGCGGCCGCCGACGGCGAACACCGGGGCGATGGCCGCCTGCGCGACGAGTCCACCGAAGAGCACGATCGCGAGTCGTATGCGATTGGGGATCATGCGAGCGGCACCGGACTCGAGGTGGCCCGCCCGGCCACTGATGCGGTGCCGACCGAGTCGACGCTGCTCATCGGCACCATGTTGGCCGCGTTGGCCGCCGTTGTGTCCGCGCCCCGTCGGCCGAGGGCACCCTCGGTCGTGTCCTCTGGCGGCGCGGTCGTCGTCGGCGCGGTCGTCGTCGGCGCTGTGGTGGTGATCGCAGCGGTCGTCGGCGGCGCAGTCGTGGAAGGCGCTGTCGTGGTGGTCGCTGCGTCAGCACCAGGGCGTTGCACCTGGGGAACGGTGGTGTCGGCACCAGGGTCGTCGGTCGCATCCGGGTCGTCGGTCGCAGTGGGATCGTCGAGGGTCGGTTCGGTGACGTCGGGTTCATCGAAGCCCGGATCCTCCACCGCAGGATCCTCGGTCTGC
>JAHDHM010000099.1:0-2881 GCA_020631315.1 Acidimicrobiales bacterium | reverse complement strand
GACCACGGTCGTGGTGGTCACCGGGGTGTTGTCGATCGGTGTCGGCTCGAACAGCACGACCTGGACCAGGCTGAGGCGTTCGAGGTCGGCGGCAGGGGCGACGTCGACCTCCTGAGTACCCGTCACCGGATCGGGACGGGCGGTGACGACCGTGCCGACCACGATCCCGGACGGAAACTGCGAACCCTCGAGCCCCGACGTCACGACGGTCTCGCCAGGGACCACCACGGTCTCGAGGTCGACGAAGCTCACCGTCAACAACTCGCCGGCACCACGACCTTCGACCACCCCGGCGTCGGCCGAACGGACCAGGCGCACGCCGGCTGCGAACTGGGCATCGGTCACGAGCTCGACCCGGGAACGAGACTGCCCGACCTGGACGACGCGACCGACGAGCCCGGATCCGGACTCGACGGGCATCCCGACCACGACCCCATCGCTGCGACCACGATCGATCTCGATCGTGCGCTCGAAGTTGGACAACGGCGCGTCGATCACCCGAGCGACCACGCGGTCCACACGCGTCTCGGTGCCGCGGACGTTGAGCAGCTGTTCGAGTGCGCCGAGCCGACGCTGCAGCTCGGCGATCTCGAGCGTCTCACCGAGCGCCTCGTCGAGCTGGGCTCGGAGGCGGGCGTTCTCTTCCTCGAGGTCGTCGTACCCGGTGATGCCCTGCCACGCGTTGCGGAACGGCGAGGTCACCGTGTCGGTCACGGACCGGAACGGCCCGAGGACGTCCAGAGCGCCTTCACGAGCCGCGCCGGCGGAACCACCGCGGAAGTCCAGCGTGATCAACGCCAGTGCGGTGATGACGAGCAGGGCGAGGCGCACCCGTCCGCGACCGGGTCGGCGGCGCCTCGATTCCGGGGGTGTCGACAGCACGTCGCCGCCGGTGCGTCAGCGATCCTGCGACGACGAGAACAGCACCCCACGCAGGGCGTCGAACTCCTCGAGCGACTGACCCGAACCGCGCACGACGGCGTTCAGCGGATCGTCGGCGATGCGGATCGGCATGCCCGTCTCCTCGCGGAGACGGATGTCGAGACCCCTCAGCAACGCGCCACCGCCGGCCAGGACGATGCCCTGTTCCATGATGTCGGCGGCGAGCTCGGGCGGGGTCTGATCGAGCGTGAACTTCACGGCGTCGACGATCGACGCGACCGGCTCGGCCAGCGCCTCTTCGATCTCGGCCGAGCTGACGACCACGGTCTTGGGCAGACCGGTCACGAGGTCACGGCCGCGGATCTCGGCGTAGACCTCTTCGGGCAGCGGGTAGGCGGAGCCGACCTGGATCTTGATCTCCTCGGCGGTGCGTTCGCCGAGCGCCAGGTTGTACTCCTTCTTGATGAAGGCGATGACGGCCTGATCGAGGCCATCGCCACCGATACGAGCCGACTGACTGGCGACGATGCCGCCGAGCGAGATGACCGCCACCTCGGTGGTGCCACCACCGATGTCGACGATCATGTTGCCCGTGGGCTCCTGAACCGGCAGGCCCACGCCGATGGCTGCGGCCATCGGCTCTTCGATGATGTAGGCGGGGCGGCGGGCCCCGGCGTACTCCGCGGCCTCCTGCACGGCACGCTGTTCGACGCCGGTGATGCCCGACGGCACGCAGATGACCATGCGGGGGCGGGCCCACTTGCGGGGGTGCACGCGCTCGATGAAGTAGCGCAGCATCTTCTCGCAGATGTCGAAGTCGGCGATGACGCCGTCCTTCAACGGGCGGATCGCCTGGATGTGGCTGGGGGTCCGGCCGATCATCTTCTTGGCCTCGAGCCCGACCGCGAGCGGCCGTCCGTTCGTGATGTCGACCGCGACCACGGACGGTTCGTTGAGCACGATGCCGCGGCCACGGACGTACACCAGCGTGTTGGCCGTGCCCAGGTCGACGGCCATGTCACGGCCGACGAATCCGGTGAACATCGATTCAGCCATCTGACCCCCTTCCTCGGGTGCAGCCGTGCTGCGCGTCAGGCGATGGCGAGCCTAGGTCAACCGAAGAAGATCTCGATCTCGCGGGCGGCGGACTCGGTGGAGTCCGAGCCGTGGACGAGGTTCTCGGTCACGACCATGCCGAAGTCGCCACGGATGGTGCCCGGGGCGGCGGTGGCGGGGTTGGTGGCGCCCATCATGGTGCGCACGAGGGCGAAGACGTCGTCGCCGGCGTCGTCGGGACCCTCGAGGACGAGGAGCATCGACGGACCGCGGGTGATGAACGCGAGCAGGTCCTCGAAGAAGGGCTTGCCCTCGTGCTCCGCGTAGTGGCGCGAGGCGGTCTCACGGTCGATGGTGCGCAGTTCGGCGCGTGCGATGGTGAGGCCCTTGGCCTCGAAACGGCCGATGATCTCACCGACCAAGCCACGCTCGACGGCGTCGGGCTTGCACATCACATAGGTCTGCTGGGGCACGGGGTTCTCTCCGAGAGTTCGTGGTGGCGCGACGCGAGCCTGCGCCATGGCGCCGACACGTTAGCGTCACGCGACTGTCATGGGCAGACCGGACCTGCGGATTCTCGACGTTCCGCGCGTCAGAAGTGTCCGATCAGCCACCCAGAGTGGCAGAGTGTCGCGCAGCGCGCCAGACCCCGAGACAGAACCAACTCAGTGGCACTTCATCGGCGACACCAGGCCCAGCCTTCGCCTCCGGCGAACGCTCACGACAGCGAGGTGAGGGCCACGAAGTGGCGCGAGGCCGCTGCTACAGAACAGCGAGGTGAGCGACACCGAAGGTGTCGCGATCCCGCTAGCGAAGATGCGCTCGGGCGGGGCCGACGACGTAGAGGGAACCGCTGACGAGGACCACGCCGTCCTCGCCGACGAGAGCTCGACCGCGGTCCACCGCTCGGGCGATGTCGGGTTCCCACACGACCTTGTCGCAG
>JAHDHM010000098.1 GCA_020631315.1 Acidimicrobiales bacterium | reverse complement strand
CCCTGACACGACGGCGAGAACGCCGATGCGCACGCTCGGCGCAGCGCGTTGCGTGAAGTTTTCCTCACGTGACCACGGAGAGCGTCCGATGGATGGACGTCGACACGGATGTCGGCGCAATCGCATCCTTCAGGAGGTCACACGACGTGACGCGTATCAACCAGAACATCTCGGCGTTCAACGCCTTCCGCAACTTGTCCGGCACCAACATGCAGATGGGCAAGTCGCTGGAGAAGTTGTCGTCGGGATTCCGTATCAACCGTGCCGCCGACGACGCGGCCGGTCTCGTGAAGTCGGAGCGCCTGCGCTCGGAGATCAACGGCACCCGCCAGGCCATCCAGAACGCGCAGGACGGCATCAGCTTCGTCCAGACCGCTGAAGGCGCCCTCGGTGAGGTCCACTCGATCCTGCAGCGCATCCGCACGCTGGCGGTGGACGCTTCGAACACCGCCACGTCCGATGGTGCACCGCAGCAGGCCGAGATCGACGAGCTCCTCGCCGAGCTCGACTCCATCGGCAGCCGCTCCACCTTCGCCGGCAACAACGTGTTCCAGGACTACTCGTCGACCGCGCTGACGTTCCACGTCGGTGCCAACGCGGGTGCCACGAACCGCATGCAGATCAGCTCGGACCTGACGCTGGCGTCGAACGACGTGTTCGGTGGCGACCTGTCGGCCGTCGACGTCACCACCGACGCCGACGCCGCCATCACGAGCCTCGACACCGCCATCGGGAACGTCTCCGACGTCCGCGCCACCCTCGGTGCCACGCAGAACCGCATGGAACACACCATCGCCAACCTGCAGGTCGCCCAGGAGAACCTCTCGGCCTCCGAGAGCCGCATCCGCGACACCGACATGGCCCTCGAGATGGTGTCGTTCACCCGCCACCAGATCATGGCCCAGGCCGGCACCTCGATGCTCGCTCAGGCGAACGCCTCGCACCAGAGCGTCCTCGGTCTGCTCTAGACACGATCGGGGCCGCACGTGCGGCGCGGCTCGTCGATCAACCCTCGCTGATGGGCGGCCCTTCGGGGTCGCCCATCAGTGCGTTTTGTACCGAACAAACGGTTAAGCGTGTGATGTGGCCGTCGACTGACCATCTGGTGCCGAATGGACTCGGCCCAGTCAGCAGCACACATGGAGGTGTGTATCCATGACACGTATCAACCAGAACATCTCGGCGTTCAACGCCTTCCGCAACCTGTCGTCGACGAACGGCATGATGGGCAAGTCGCTGGAGAAGTTGTCGTCGGGATTCCGTATCAACCGTGCCGCCGACGACGCGGCCGGTCTCGTGAAGTCGGAGCGCCTGCGCTCGGAGATCAACGGCACCCGCCAGGCCATCCAGAACGCGCAGGACGGCATCAGCTTCGTCCAGACCGCTGAAGGCGCCCTCGGTGAGGTCCACTCGATCCTGCAGCGCATCCGCACGCTGGCGGTGGACGCTTCGAACACCGCCACGTCCGATGGTGCACCGCAGCAGGCCGAGATCGACGAGCTCCTCGCCGAGCTCGACTCCATCGGCAGCCGCTCCACCTTCGCCGGCAACAACGTGTTCCAGGACTACTCGTCGACCGCGCTGACGTTCCACGTCGGTGCCAACGCGGGTGCCACGAACCGCATGCAGATCAGCTCGGACCTGACGCTGGCGTCGAACGACGTGTTCGGTGGCGACCTGTCGGCCGTCGACGTCACCACCGACGCCGACGCCGCCATCACGAGCCTCGACACCGCCATCGGGAACGTCTCCGACGTCCGCGCCACCCTCGGTGCCACGCAGAACCGCATGGAACACACCATCGCCAACCTGCAGGTCGCCCAGGAGAACCTCTCGGCCTCCGAGAGCCGCATCCGCGACACCGACATGGCCCTCGAGATGGTGTCGTTCACCCGCCACCAGATCATGGCCCAGGCCGGCACCTCGATGCTCGCTCAAGCCAACCAGGCCCCGCAGTCGATCTTGGCACTGCTGAGCTGATCCCGACGGCGGCCGGTGCTGCGCCGCATGTCTCGACGGTGGTGGCCCGAAGTGCTTGATGCCTTCGGGCCACCGTCGACGGGATCGGCCGGCACGACGAACCGACTCGAACGACCTGAGGCCACGTGCGCAACCACTACCTACAGCAATCGGTCAACACGGCATCACCGGCGCGGCTGGTGACGATGCTCTACGACCGTCTGCTGCTCGCCATCGATCGCTCCAGCACTGCACTCGCTGGGGCGGGGGACGTGAACATTGCGCACGACGAACTCGTGCGTGCGCAGCGGATCGTGCACGAGCTGCGCGTCAGTCTCGATCTCGAGCAGGGCGGCGAGATCGCCGAGAACCTGCAGGCGCTGTACGAGTGGAGCCACGAGCAGCTGGTCCTGGTGAACACCACGAAGGATCCGAGTGGCCTGACGGGGGTGCGCCAGGTGATCGACGAGCTGCGCACCGCGTGGCGCGACGGCGTCGAGCTGGCGACACAGACCCCGGTCTGAGCCAACACTGCCCCCAGTCTGAGCGACCGCTTATCCGACCGAGCGCACGGTCGACCCACCCGACACGAGCCCATCACAGATGACCACGACGGTCGTCGGGCACAGCGGGAGGGAACCCCATGCGCATCAACAACAACCCTGCAGCACTCGCTGCCTTCCGGAACCTCACGACGAACAACGCGTCGGTGGACCGGACGATGGAACGACTGTCATCTGGACAGCAGATCAACCGCGCCGTGGACGATGCGGCGGGGCTGGTGCGCTCGGAGAGCCTGCGGACGCAGATCAGCAGCACCATCCAGGCCACGCAGAACGCGCAGGACGGCATCAGCTTCCTGCAGACGGCCGAGGGTGCGCTGAACGAGGTCCAGGCGCTGCTGCAGCGGGCCCGGACGCTGGCGATCGACGCGGCCAACTCCGCGACCACCACGGGTGAAGCCCAGCAGCGCGAGATCGACGGTCTCCTCGCTGAGGTCGAAGCCATCGGCGCCCGCACCACGTTCAGCGGTGTCGCCGTGTTCGAGGACTTCACCGGCATGCCGCTGGTCTTCCAGGTCGGCGTCGACTCCGATGCCGCCGACCGCGCCGAGATCGACATGGATCTGCGCACCGATCTCCCGATCCTGGCCGGCGGTGCGCTCGTCGGCCTCGACGTCATCAACGACCCCGACGGCGCCATCGCCGCCCTCGACACGGCGATCGAGTCGATGAGCTCGACTCGTGCCGAGCTCGGCTCGATGACCTCGCGCCTCGAACACACCGTGTCGAACCTGCTGGTCGCACGCGAGAACCTCTCGGCGTCGGAGAGCCGGATCCGTGACGCCGACATGGCCCTCGAGATCGTCAACCTCACCAGTGCTCAGATCCTCGCCGACAGCGCAACCGCGATGCTCGGCCAGGCCAACGTCACGCCGCAGGCGGTGCTCGACCTGCTGAACCGCTGATCTGAAACAGGTCTCATGTCGGGCACCTGAGGTGCCGATGGGACATGTGCAGCCGCCCCTCGACGAGGACCACCGATGGTCTCACCCACCTTCAACTTCTCCGGAATCGCATCCGGGCTCGACACGAACAGCATCGTGTCGCAGCTCATGCAGATCGAGCGCGCCCCGATCACCCGGTTGCAGGTCCAACGAGCCGAGTACGAAGACCGCAGGGACGCCTGGACCTCGATCACCAGCAAGCTGTCGGAGTTCCGGACCGCGCTGGACGCGGCCCGCTACGCCTCGGACTTCGATTCCTTCACGACGGTGACGTCCAGCAACGCCGATGCGCTGTCGATCAGTGCGACCGGCTCACCTGCTGCGACCACACTCGACGTCACGGTCGAACAACTCGCCACCACCCACCAGTTGGCGACCGGTTCCGGTTTCTCCGAGTCGACCTCGCTCGTGGGCACCGGCACGTTCCAGCTCGACATCGGCGGCACGGTCACCACGATCGACACCGACGACACGACGACTCTCCAGAGCCTCGCGGACGAGATCAACAGCGACGTCGCCGGCGTGAACGCGACGGTCGTCCAGGTCGCCGAGGGCGACCATCGCCTCCTGCTCACCGCAGCGGAGTCCGGCGCCGGCAACAGCTTCACCGCGTCCAGTGACCTCACCGGTTTCTCGACCGTCGAGACCATCGTCACCGGCGTCGACGCCAGCATCCGGCTCGGAGATCCGATCAACGGTCTCCAGATCACCCGCAGCTCGAACGTCTTCACCGACGTCGTCGACGGTGTGAGCTTCACCGCCCACCAGACGACGACCGGGCCCGTCTCCCTCACCGTGGGTCGCGACCCCGAAGCTGCCGCAGAGGCGGTCGCCGCGGTGTTCACCACCGCCAACGACCTGCTGGCCGAGATCGAGGAGCACACCTCGTACGACTCGGCCTCGGGCACCGCGGCTGCGTTGACCGGCGACTCGACGGCCCGCGACATGGTCCTGTCGTTGCGGTCGGCGCTGAGCGACATCGTCCCGAACGGCGGTCAGTACCGGACGATCTCCGAGATCGGCGTCGAGTTCAACCGCGACGGTTCCTACAGCGTCGACATGGAGGAGCTGACCGCAGCGCTCGAGAACGACTACGACAGCGTCGTCTCGATGTTCGGCAGCTCGACGACCGACGGTGGTCCGTACGTCTCGATCCTCCAGACCGGACCCAACACCGCGTCGGGTTTCTACGACGTCGTCATCGACACCGCGGCGACCTCGCCGGTCATCACCGGCGACCCGTTCGTATCGCCCAAGAAGATCGAGGACCTCAACCTCTCCTACGGCGGCATCAACACGCTCATCACCTTCTCGCAGAATTCGACCATCGAGCAGGCGATCGACGCCATCAACGATGCGCTCGCCGCCAACGGCGTCACCGCGGTCATCGCCGAGATCGTCCAGGTCGTCGACTCCGGGAACGGCAACGGCAACGGCAACGGCAACGGAGGTGGCAGCGGCGGTCTCGTCGACGCCATCCAGATCTCGGCGCCCGGCCAGTACGGCTCGTCGGCCCAGATCGCGGTGTGGAACGACCAGGCGTTCGGTCTGAACGACGTCGCCACGGGCACCGACGTCGCCGGCACCATCGGTGGCGAGGCGGCGACCGGTGAGGGCACCGTGCTCACCGCGACCACCGGCGACCCGACCGGTCTCGTGCTCGACGTCACGGTCACCGCCGAACAGGTGGGCAACGGCGGCTTCCTCGCCGGCAGCATCGGCACCACCTCTGGCCTCAGCAACCGACTCGATGCGTGGCTCGACGCCTACGAGGGCATCGACGGTGAGATCGAGCGCGCGAAGGGCGAGTGGGAGACGCGGATCGACGACATCGACGACTCCGTCGAAGCGTTCGAGACCCGTATGGACCTCCGCGAAGCCCAGCTGCGCCGTGAGTTCACCGCCATGGAACAGGCGCTGGCCCAGTTGCAGTCACAGAGCTCGTTCATCACGAGCCTCCTCCCGGCAGCACCGACGTCCGGCACGACATGACCTCCGCCGTCCTGGACTGGGACGATCTGCTCGACGACTTCGAGGATCGCATCGAAGCGATCCGGGAGATGGCGGCCGGCGACGAACTGCTCGAGACGATCGAGCCGTTCACCCCGCCCGACGGCGCGGCCGGGACTCCCGACCCCGACCAGATCGAGCGATTCCGCGAGCTGCATGCAGCTGCCGTCGAAGCGACACACGCGCTGCTGGCGCGACGCGACGAGCTCCGTCGCGAGTTCGAAGGCCTCCAGCGTGGGGCCGATGGTCGACGCCACTACGTCGCTGCGGGACGGCGCTGAACCGACGCCCGCGCGGGCACAGACAGCGGTCGTCAGCTCGCCAAGTGACCCCGAATCTGCACACGTCCCGTGCTTGAGTGACGCGGCCGACCGTCGACAGACACTGCACAACCCACGCGTGCTCATGGACGAGCCACGACTCGACGGCCCTGCGCCGTCCAGGTGTTCGTTCACATGACCGCAGTCACCACCAGCCAGCGAGACAGGTTCACCGCCGTCTTCCAGGCACTCCCGTTGGCCCACAAGGTCGCCATCGGCGCCGCCCTGGCCGTCGTCGGGCTCGCGGGCTTCCTGTTCTTCAGGTGGATCAGCGCACCGAGCTACTCGGTCCTGGCATCAGGTGTGGAGTCGAGCGAGCTGGCGCAGATGACCGCAGAGCTGGACCAGCTGGGCATCCCGTACGAGATCGAGGCCGCAGGCACGCGGGTGATGGTGACCCGTTCCGACCTCGGCACCGCCCGCGCCGCCATGGCCTCGGCTGGCATCGAGACCGGCGAGACCACCGATCGAGCCGGGTACGAGCTGCTCGACCAGCAGGGCCTCGCGGTCAGCAGCAACCTCGAGCGGGTCAACGTCCAGCGCGCCCTCGAAGGTGAACTCGGCCGGACGCTGAGCGACTTCGAACGCATCAACGCCGCCACCGTGCACCTCGTCATCCCCGACACCGGCCTGTTCGGCGACCCGGCCGACGCCGAGGCATCGGTGATCCTCGACGCCGCCCGGGACTTCTCGCTCAGCGAGACCGAAGCGGTCGCCAACCTCGTGGCCAGCGCCGTCGAGAACCTCGACGCGAACGCCGTGACCATCGTCGACCTCCAGGGCAGAACGCTCCGCGCCGCGTCCGGTGGCGCCGACATGGCGACCGCCAACGGCCGCGACGTGATCCGCACCATCGAATTCGAGGAACGCCTCGAAGCCGACATCAGCCGCCTCCTGCTGAGTGCCGGCGCCGGCGATCGCGCCAGCGTGATGGTCCGCGCCGACCTCAACTTCGACCAGATCGAGCAGCGCACCGAGACGTTCACTCCCGAGAGCCGCGTCGCGATCCGTGAGTCGTCCTCCACCGAGACCTTCAACGGTCCCAGTTCGGCAGCGCCCGGTGGCGTCGCGGGCGTGGACGGCGTCGACACCGACGAGACGATCGAGGCCACCGACGAGCTGGACTACTCCAAGGTCGAGACCGCAGCCGAGTACGGCGTGGACAGCATCGTCACCCAGACCGTGCAGGCAGCCGGTGAGGTCGAGTCCATCCACATCGGCGTCGTCGTCGACGACGGCTCCGTCACCGGTGCAGCTGTGCCGGCCCCGGCCGTGCTGCGTGACCTGATCTCGGCCGGCATCGGTCTCGACGCCGCTCGGGGCGACACCATCGAGGTGACCGCGACACCGTTCCCGGTCCTCGAGGAGCTCGAAGGCGAAGCACTTCCCACCGGCATCGCCACGGCTGCCGGCAGCCCGCTGGATCTCATCCCTCAGGTGATGGGCGCCGTCGCGATCCTGATCGCCAGCATCGGACTGCTGCTCACCGGCCGCAAACGCAAGAAGAAGCCCGCCGACGACGAAGAGGCAGCCATCGACCTGACCGACGGCAACGTCCTGACCGCAGGCGGCACACCGGCCGCGGGCCAGGTCGCCGCCGGTGACCAGACGCAGGCGCTCCCCGCAGCGGAGAACCAGCCCGTGCGTGCCGAGGTGATCGACCTCGTGCACCGTCAGCCCGAAGACATCGCCGCCGTGCTCCGCGGCTGGATGAACGGAAGCTGAGCCGGCGGTGTCCACCGACACGCAGATGTCCGACCGCCAGAAGGCGGCAGCGTTCCTCGTGGCCATCGGCCCCGAGCGGGCAGCGACGATCCTGTCCTTCATGGACGAGGTCGAGGTCGAGTCCATGGCGCAGGAGATCGCCAAGCTCGGTCGCGTCGCCGGTGCGACGCTCGACGCCGTGGTCGACGAGTTCTGGCTACGCCTGACGGGTGACGAAGGCGGCACCGCGGGCGGCCTCGACTTCGCCAGGACGGTGCTCGAGACCTGGCGAGGCAGCCGGTCCGACGAGATGATCCAGCGGCTGCTCGACGCCGCTCAGAACCGGCCCTTCGGCTACCTCAGCCAGTTCGACAGCACCCAGATCGTCCGGTTCCTCGTCGAAGAGCATCCGCAGACGATCGCCCTCGTGATCTCCCACCTGCCGACGAGCCTCGGCGCCGAGGTGATGGCGAGCCTCCCCGACGAACTCCAGGGCGACGTCGCCCGACGGATCGCACGTCTGGACCCGGTCGCTCCCGAGGTCATCCGTACCGTCGAGATCTCGCTGCGGACCCGCCTCGGCAACGTGACGGGCGCCGACCTCGCCAAGGGCGCCGCCGGTGCGCAGGGGCTCGCCAGCCTGCTGAACAGCGCCGACCGCACGACCGAGAAGGCGATCATGGCCCACCTCGGCGGCACCGACCCGGATCTCGCCGAAGAGGTCAGGGCACTGATGTTCGTCTTCGACGACATCGTCGAGATGACGGACAAGGACCTCCAGGAGGTCCTGCGCATGGTCGACACGAAGGATCTCGCCCTCGCACTCAAGGGCGTCAAGGACGAGGTGCGCAACGCCGTGTTCCGCAACCTGTCCGAGCGTGCAGCAGAGTCGCTCGGCGACGAGATCGAGTACCTCGGCGCCGTGAAGGTCAGCGAGGTCGACACCGCGCAGAGCAGCGTCGTCGCGGTGATCCGTCAGCTCGAGGAAGAAGGCAAGGTCACCATGCGTGCCGGAGCCGACGGAGGCCTGATCGAGTGAGCGCCGGCCGCGTGAACACAGAGCTCGCCCCCACGGTGCTGCGCGCCGCCCGACAGGCGCCGACGACCTCACCCGACACTCGTCCGACCGTCCTTCGGGCCGGCAGGTTCCGACCCGTGGCGATCGACACACCACCGGTCGCCGAGGACACGCCGATCGGTAGTCCGCGTGCCATCGGCAACTCTTCTCCCGAGGAGCTCCTCGCCGCGGACCCGGAGCTGGCCGCCCACGTACGGCGAGCCGGCGAAGAGGCGATTCGCGCCGCGCACCGCGACGGTCTCGAGCAGGGGAGAGCCGAACAGGCGGCTCGCCTGCAGCAGCTCGAGCAGGCGCTCGCGAACACCGTCGAGTCGTTGCGTCAGCTCACCGTCCAACACCGCGACGTCTTCGCCGACGACGTGGTCTCGCTCGCCGAGGCCATCGCCACGACGGTCATCGACCGCACACCCCACGACGGCGGCGCCGCGCTGCTGGAACGGCTGCGCGACGAACTCGCCGCACAGGGACCCGTTCCCGTGACGGTGAAGGTGCACCCCGACGACGTCCCCGTGGTCGCCGCGGCGTCCACCAACGATCTGGTCAGCGTCGAGATGGACCCGCGACTGGTTCCCGGCGATCTCGTCGTCGAGAGCGAGTGGTCGACGGTCGAGCGCACCCGCGAGGCAGCCTGGGCTCTGGTCCGCGCCGCCATCGACGACGACTGACAGATGTCCTGCGGCTCAGAGGATCTCGACGGACGGACCGCCCGCGTCGACCATGTCCTCGAGCCGGTCGAGGATCTCGACGACGCTGCGGTTGGCATCGGTGTCGACGACCGACACCGCGACCATGGTCGCCTCGAGCTCTGCGTCCACGCCCACCGACGCCGGCAGCGAACCGAGCAGCGCACCCGTGCGGTCCGTGACCGTCGCGACATGATCGGCGGGCACGTTGGCCAGCACGACGGCGAAGGTGGTCTCGTCCAGACGGCCGACACGGTCGACGTTGCGGAGGCTCGCGGCGATGAGCGCACCCAGATCACGCACGGCGTCCAGACGGTCGGCGCCGAGCGCCTCGAGTCCGGGGAAACGCACACCGACGACGGCGAACGGCTCGGCCATGCGCTGCAACCGGTAGAGGGCCATCTCGATGGAGTCGGCGAGACCGGTGCGGTTGGCCAGACCAGTGATGGCGTCGGTCGACGACAAGATGGCCAGCTGGAGGTTGAGGTGCGCGACCTCGTCCTCGAGCTCGGCGACCCGGTCGGTCAGCTTCGCCACGATCTCGTCGTTCTGCTCGCCGCGGCTGCGGACGTCGATGGTCTCGTTGTCCATGATCCCTCCTCACGGTCCCGACCCCCGTCGGATCCCGTAGGTCCTGCTGGTCGACCGGCCGGATTCGAATTCAAGTGATCGCGAAGAATTTCTTCGGAAACACCCGTGCCCGAGCTTTAGCCGGCTCCTGGTTCGGTCGACGAGACCCAGTGTGACACCACCGACCGTCGCCGACGCGGCACCCCACGCAGCGATCAGTTCAAGTTCTGCGGCGACGAACGCCGGCCTCGATGCCGCGTTCGACGAGTTGGTGGCCCGCGTCGAGCAGACGATCGAGCGACTGCGCGAGCTCGACTACCGAGTACGCGTCGGTTGGACGATGGCCGCATCGGACGAGCGTCGCCACATCGAACTCTCGACGGACGAGATCGCCGTCGCGGTCGCCGACGTCAACGCCGCCGCCGAAGCCCACGACCGTCTCGTGCAGCGCATCGGTGAACTGTGCGGCGTCCCCGCACG
>JAHDHM010000097.1 GCA_020631315.1 Acidimicrobiales bacterium | reverse complement strand
CGGCCACCGTCGAGCTGCACCATCGGGCGCAGCTCCGGCGGGATCACCGGAACCGAGTCGAGGATCATGGCCTTCGGATCGTTGATCCGGCGGCCGTGCTCGTCGCGACGGTTGAACGAGGTCACGATCTTCAGGCGCTTGATGGCCTTCTGCTTGCGCTGCACCGAGAGGGGCTTCATGCCCTCCGGCGGATCGATCTGCTCGCGGAGCTTCTCTTCCTCGGAGTCGAGGTCGATGCGGTCGAGCAGGCGCGAGATGGCCTCGGCACCCATGCCGCCCTCGAAGTACTCGCCGTAGCGGTCGACGAGCTCACGCCAGAGCAGCTCGTCTTCGAGGATCTTGCGGCTGTGCAGGTCCTTGAACTCGTCGAAGACACGCTGGACGAGCTCGAGCTCCTCCTCGTACTCCTCGCGCAGGGCCGCGACCTCGCGCTCGTTGTCGCGCTGGCGGGCCTTCAGGTCCTTGTCCTTGGCGCCGTCGTTCTCGAGCTCGGCGAGCTCGGCTTCCTGACGCTTGAAGAGACGGTCGATCTCCACGTCGCGCTCGGACTCGATGGCGTCGAGCTCCTCACGCATCTCGGCCTCGAGACGCGGGAGGTCCTCGTGGCGACGCTCCTCGTCGACCCAACCGACGAGGTTGGCGGCGAAGTAGATGACGCGCTCGAGCTGCTTGGCCTTCAGCTCCTCACGGGCCTCGGTGCCCATGAGCAGGTAGGCCAGCCACGAACGGGTGCCACGCAGGTACCAGATGTGCACGGCAGGCGCCGCGAGTTCGATGTGGCCCATGCGCTCACGACGCACCTTGGCGCGGGTGACCTCCACGCCACAGCGCTCGCAGATGATGCCCTTGAAGCGGACGCGCTTGTACTTGCCACAGGCGCACTCCCAGTCCTTGGACGGGCCGAAGATCTTCTCGCAGAAGAGGCCGTCCTTCTCGGGCTTGAGCGTGCGGTAGTTGATGGTCTCGGGCTTCTTCACCTCGCCGTTGGACCAGGTCCGGATGGCGTCGGCGGTCGCGAGACCGATGCGGATGTCGGAGAAGTCGTTGACGTCGATCATGTGGTGTCTCCTGTTGAGAGGCGGTCGGAACGGAACTGCGGCTCAGGCCGTCAGATCCGCTGCCTCCGCATCTCGTCCTCCTCGTCGGATCCCCGCTCCGGGCGGCTGATGTCGATGCCCAGGGACTCCTCGGCGCGGAACACGTCCTCGTCGAGACCCTGCATGTCGATCTGATCGCCGGCGTGGCTGATGACCTCGACGTTGAGGCACAGCGCCTGCATCTCCTTGATGAGCACCTTGAAGGACTCGGGGATGCCGGGCTCGGGGATGTTCTCACCCTTGACGATGGCCTCGTAGACCTTCACCCGGCCGAGGACGTCGTCGGACTTGATGGTGAGCAGCTCCTGGAGGCAGTACGCCGCGCCGTAGGCCTCGAGCGCCCACACCTCCATCTCACCGAAGCGCTGACCACCGAACTGTGCCTTACCACCGAGCGGCTGCTGGGTGATCATCGAGTACGGACCCGTGGAGCGGGCGTGGATCTTGTCGTCGACGAGGTGGGCGAGCTTCAGGATGTAGCTGAAGCCGACCATCGTCGGCGCGTCGTAGGGCTCGCCGGTGCGGCCGTTGAACAGCTGCGCCTTGCCCTCGTCGGTCATCAGACGCTCGCCGTCGACGCCGTCGGGGTTGAGGTTGCCGAGGATCGTCTTGATCGTCGGGTGCGTGCCCGACAGCTCGGTCTCGTCCCACTTGGCACCGTCGAACACCGGCGTGGCCACGTGAACCGACGGCTGGGTGATCGGGCGGGTCTTGGTGACACCCGGGCGGATCGGCTCGTCACCGACGGACTGGCCGTCGACGTTCCAACCCCAGCGGGCGGCGTAACCGAGGTGCGACTCGAGCACCTGGCCGACGTTCATTCGGCTCGGCACGCCGAGCGGGCTGAGGATGATGTCGACGGGAGTGCCGTCGGCGAGGTACGGCATGTCCTCGATCGGAAGGATCTTGGAGATGACGCCCTTGTTGCCGTGGCGGCCGGCCAGCTTGTCACCGACGCTGATCTTGCGCTTCTGGGCGACGTAGACACGGACCAGCTGGTTGACGCCCGGGGGCAGCTCGTGCTGGTCGGAGCGGCTGTACACCTTGATGTCGGTAACGACACCGTTCTCACCGTGCGGGACCTTGAGCGAGGTGTCACGCACCTCACGGGCCTTCTCGCCGAAGATCGCACGAAGGAGGCGCTCTTCGGGGGTGAGCTCGGTCTCGCCCTTCGGGGTGACCTTGCCGACGAGCACGTCGCCGGGGCTGACCTCGGCGCCGACGCGGATGATGCCGCGCTCGTCGAGATCGCCGAGGACCTCGTCGGAGAGGTTCGGGATGTCCCGGGTGATCTCCTCCGGGCCGAGCTTCGTGTCGCGGGCGTCGATCTCGTACTCGTGGATGTGGATCGACGTCATGACGTCGTCACGCACGAGACGCTCACTCAAGATGATGGCGTCCTCGAAGTTGTAGCCCTCCCAGACCATGTAGGTGGTCATGAGGTTCTTGCCGAGGGCGAGTTCACCGTGGTCGGTCGACGGGCCGTCGGCCAGGACCTGACCGGCCTTCACCTTCTGACCGGCGCTGACGCGGATCTTCTGGTTGATGCAGGTGTCCTGGTTCGAGCGACGGAACTTCGACAGGCGGTGGCGCTGACGACCGAGCTTCTTGTACTCGACCTCGATGTAGTCACCCGACAGGTCGGAGATGGTGCCGTCGTCGGCGGCGAGGATCATGTCCGCTGCGTCGTGCGCAGCGCGCTCCTCGATGCCGGTGCCGATGAACGGGGCTTCGGCACGAATCAGCGGCACGGCCTGACGCTGCATGTTCGCGCCCATGAGGGCACGGTTGGCGTCGTCGTGCTCGAGGAACGGGATGAGCGCGGTGGCGACCGAGATGATCTGCTTCGGCGAGACGTCCATCAGCTGGACCTCGTCGGCGGGCACGAAGCCGACCTCGGTGGTCGCGGCGAAGTACGTGTCGCGCTCCATCTGGAGCTTGAGGTCCGAGAGGCTCGCACCCTGCGGGCTCTTGCGGACGAGGACTCGGTCGTTCATGAACGTGCCGTCGGCGTTGAGCGGAGCGTTCGCCTGCGCGACGACGTACTCCTCCTCCTCGTCGGCGGTGAGGTACATGACCTCGTCCGAGACCTTGCCGTTCTCGACCCGGCGATACGGCGACTCGATGAAGCCGAAGTCGTTCACCTGCGCGAACGAGGCCAGACCACCGATGAGGCCGATGTTCGGGCCTTCCGGCGTCTCGATCGGGCACATGCGGCCGTAGTGGCTGAAGTGGACGTCACGGACCTCGAAGCCGGCACGCTCGCGGGAGAGACCACCCGGACCGAGCGCCGCGAGGACGGGGGGTCAGCCCGCGGGTTGACCCATGAACTGCGACAGCTGGGAGGTTCCGAAGAACTCCTTGATCGCCGCCACGACGGGCCGGATGTTGATCAGGGTCTGCGGGGTGATGGCCTCGACGTCCTGAGTGGTCATGCGCTCACGCACGACGCGCTCCATACGCGACAGGCCGATGCGCACCTGGTTCTGGATCAGCTCGCCGACGCTGCGGATGCGGCGGTTGGCGAAGTGGTCCTGATCGTCGAGGCGGTAGCCCGGCTCGGCGTCGGCGAGGTGGAGCATGTAGGTGACGGCGGCCAACACCTCGGCACGGGACAGGACGTTCTGGTCCTCTTCCGGGCGCTCGAGGGTGACGCCGAACAGCTCTTCGATCCGGTCGAGCTCGGGACCGAGCTTGCGGTTGAGCTTGTAGCGGCCGACGCGGCTGAGGGCGTAGCGACGCTCCTCGAAGAACGCGTTGTTGAAGTAGTTCGTGGCGGCTTCGGGGGTGGGCGGCTCGCCCGGACGAGCGCGCTTGTAGATCTCGATCAGCGACTCCTCCTGGGTGGGAGCGATGTGCTGATCCTTCTCCCACTGACCCTCGAGGAAGGCGAAGTGGTTGACGAAGCGATCGAGGAAGCCGGGCTCGTTCTCCTCGTCGAAGCCGAGGGCACGGAGCAAGGTGAACAGGCTCAGGCGACGCTTGCGAGCGACACGGCAGCCGGCGGTGACGTCCTTGCCCGGCTTGTGCTCGACGTCGAACTCCATCCACTCACCGCGGTAGGGGTGGATGGTGCCCGTGACCAGCTGGTGCTTGGCCATGTTGCGCAGGCGATAGCGCTCGCCGGGCTGGAAGATGACGCCGGGCGAACGGACGAGCTGGGACACGACGACACGCTCGGTGCCGTTGATGATGAACGTGCCCTTGTCGGTCATCATCGGGAAGTCCCCCATGAAGACCGTCTGCTCCTTGATCTCACCGGTCGAGGAGTTCATGAACCGCGCGCGCACGAAGATCGGCGCCGCGTAGGTCATGTCCTTTTCCTTGCACTCCTCCACCGAGAACTTCGGCGGCGGGCGCAGATCCTCATCGTCGGGATCGAACTCGAGCTCCAACCGCAGCGAACCGCTGAAGTCGGTGATCGGGCTGATGTCCGCGAAGGTCTCGGCGAGGCCGAGATCGAGGAAGCGCTGGAACGAGTTGCGCTGAACACCGATCAGATCGGGCAGTTCGAGCACCTCGTTCAGCTTGCCGAACGAGTAGCGGTCCCTGAGAACGGGGCGAGAAGACAAGAGGACTCCCGACGTCACACGACTGTGCTGGCTGGGCCAGCGGGAATGGTCACCTGAGCGCGCAGGAACGCCACGAAGAAGTCAACGACGACAACACGACGGCCACGGCAACACCGGATGCTATCGGTCGCGACGCAGCAAGACAAACAGGCGTCACTCGAACGGCCAGGAGCCGTGAGCGCCTCGTTGGTCAGCAGTCATGCAGCGATCGGTTGTCAGACATCCGGTCGGCGTTGTGAGCCAGAACGTTAGGAACTGCGCGAGCTGAGGTCAAGCGCTGGCGCGCGCTCAGGTCAAGCGCTGGCGCGCAGTGGGGCCAAGCGCTGGCGCGCAGTGGGGCCAAGCGCTGGCGCGCAGTGGGGCCAAGTGCTGCGGACCTCCAACCGACCCGGCAGCCACAGCCGGATCGCCAGCACGTTGCCGGGAGAACGCGACCGGGGCGGCACCCGAAGGTGCCGCCCCGATTCAGACACGAGCGTCGAACGACGCCGTCGAACTACTTGAGCTCGATGGTGGCGCCGGCGGCCTCGAGGGTCTCCTTGGCCTTCTCGGCGTCTTCCTTGGACACGCCCTCGAGAATGGCCTTGGGGGCCGACTCGACGAGGTCCTTGGCTTCCTTGAGGCCGAGGCTGGTGAGGCCACGGACTTCCTTGATCACCTGGATCTTCTTGTCGCCGGCGCCGGTGAGGACGACGTCGAACTCGTCCTTCTCCTCGGCAGCGGCCTCGCCACCGCCGCCACCAGCGGGCATCGCAGCCACGGCAGCGACCGGGGCCGCAGCAGTGACGTCGAACTTCTCTTCGAAGGCGGTGAGCAGCTCGCTCAGCTCGAGGACCGACATGGCGCCGATCGCGTCGAGGATCTCTTCCTTGGTCATTGGGATGAACTCCGTTGTTGTGTCCCGAGCTCTGTGGCTCGGATCGATTCATGGATTGCGCCGAGATGACTCGGCACGAGTGAGTGGCTGACCAGCGGGCCAGCCGGTTGGTCAGTCCTCGGACTCGACTGCTTCCTCGGCGGGAGCTGCCTCTTCGGACTCGGGTGCTTCGGCGGCGGATGCCTCCTCGGCAGGTGCCTCTGCTGCTTCCTCGGCGGGGGCGGCGGCTTCCTCGGCAGCCGGAGCTGCACCAGATGCGCCACCCTCGTCGATGAGTGCCTGCATCGCGTACGCGAACTTCGTCAGCGGTGCCTGCAGCAACGCCGCGAACTTCGACATCGGGGCCTGGAAGGCACCGGCGATCTGTGCGAGGAGCTGTTCGCGCGACGGCAGATCGGCGAGGGCCCTGACGCCCGCTTCGTCGATCAGCTGATCACCCAGGACGGCGCCCTTGATCACCAGCTTGTCGTTCGAACCAGCGAAATCGCGCAACGCCTTGGCGACTGCAGCGGCATCGTCGTCGACGAAGGCCAGGGCGGTCGGACCGACGAGCATCTCTTCGAGACCCTCGACGCCTCGTTCCGCGACCGCCAGGCGCACCAAGGTGTTCTTGTACACCTTGTAGTCGCCACCGGCCTCGGTGAGCGCGCGGCGCAAGTCCTGCATCGAGGAGACGTTGATGCCGCGGTACTCGGTGAGCATCACGGCGCTGGCGCCCTCGAAGCGCTCTCGCACCTCGTCGACCACGGCGACCTTGTCGGCTCGTGGTTCTCGTTCCATGTTCACCTCCTCTCGGGAGTGCTCGGGGCTCGCACAGCGAACCCCGCGCTCCTCGAGAGGAGTTCTGGGAGTCCACCTCGTCAGGCGATCGGGAGATCTTTCAGGCCGTGAGGCCACCGGATGTCTTCGGCGAGCGAATGTGTTGTTCGATCGAGTGTAGAGACGCTCACCGCTGACGGCGAGGCGAATCCTTCAGGCTCAGGCCGGCGGGTTGACCTTGACGCCGGGGCCCATGGTGGTGCTCATCGACACCTTGCGGAAGTAGCGGCCCTTGGCCGATGCCGGCTTGGCACGCTCCAGCTCCTCGACGACGGCGTCGTAGTTCTGCTGAAGGTCCTCGGCGGAGAAGCTGGCCTTGCCGATGCTGAGGGCGACGTTGCCGTAGCGGTCGGTGCGGTACTCCACGCGACCGCCCTTGAACTCGGTGACGGCCTTGCCCACGTCGGGGGTGACGGTGCCGGTCTTGGGGTTGGGCATCAGACCGCGGGGGCCGAGCACACGGCCGAGCTTGCCGACCACGGGCATCATGTCGGGCGTCGCGATGGCGACGTCGAAGTCGAGCATGCCGCCCTGGACCTGCTCGGCCAGGTCGTCAGCACCCACGAAGTCCGCGCCGGCCTCACGGGCGGCGTCGACGGCGTCGCCCTGGGCGAAGACGGCAACTCGCACCACGCCACCGGTACCGGCCGGCAGTGCGACGGTGCCACGCACCATCTGGTCGGCCTTACGAGGGTCGACACCGAGGCGGAACACGACGTCGACGGACTCGTCGAAGTTGGCGGTGGCCAGCTGGCTCATCAGGGCCACGGCAGCGTCGGCATCGTGCAGTGCGTCGCGGTCGTACTTACGCGTCGCGTCCTGGAACTTCTTTCCCTTGGCCATGACGGCCCCTTTCGCGTGGTGCTCCCTCGATGATGACCAGATCCGACGGCGAGGTCCTCCGTCGGGTGGTGGGCCGCCGTGGCGGCCGATGCCTCACGAAGAGGCAGAGATCAGACGACCTCGATGCCCATCGAGCGGGCCGTGCCGGCGACCTGGAGCTTGGCTGCTTCGAGGTCGTTGGCGTTGAGGTCGGGCAACTTGGTCGTGGCGATGGCCTCGACCTGTGCGGCCGTCACGGTGGCGACGGTCTCACGACCAGGGTTGGTCGCGGCCTTGTCCAGCTTCGCGGCCTCACGCAGCAGCACCGACGTGGGCGGCGTCTTCGTGATGAACGTGAAGGAACGATCCTCGAAGATCGAGATCTCGACCGGGATGATCGTGCCCCGCTGCGACTCGGTCTGGGCGTTGTAGGCCTTGCAGAAGTCCATGATCGCCACGCCGTGCGGACCGAGCGCGGTGCCGACAGGCGGGGCCGGGGTGGCACCACCGGCCGGGATCTGGATCTTGACGACTGCGGCGAGCTTCTTCTTCGCCATGGGACACTCCGATTGATGGGGGACCCGGACGCGGCGGCGTCACGGGCACGGTTGACAAGTCTGCCGTGAAATCGCCGACGCGCGCCACAAAAGTTCGCGCATGCCCGTCACGGCAAGGGTTGGGATCAGGTCAGAGCTTGCCGACCTGGGCGAAGTCCAACTCGACCGGGGTCTCACGGCCGAAGATGTCGACCAGCACCTTGAGCTTGAGCTGCTCGGTGTTGATCTCCTCGATCTGACCCTGGAAGTCGGCGAACGGGCCGTCCTTGACGCGCACGGTCTCGCCCACGTCGTAGAGCAGCTTGGTCTTCGTCTTGCGCTGCGGAGCGGCCTCGTCGGTCTCGCCGCCGACGGTGGTGACGCCGAGGAAGGTCTCGACTTCCTTGCGCTTCAACGGCGTCGGCTTGCCACCAGGACCGGCGAACCCGGTCACACCGGGCGTGTTACGGATCGCGTGCTGGGTGTCGCCACCGCGGTCGGCACGAATCAGCAGGTAGCCCGGGAACATCTTCTTCTGCACGACCACCTTGCGGCCCTGCTTGAACTCGATGACGTCCTCCATGGGGACGACCACCTCGTAGATGTTCTCCTCCATGTTGAGCGAGACGATGCGAGCCTCGAGGTTCTGCTTGACCTTGTTCTCGTAGCCCGACTGGGTGTGCACCACGAACCAGCGACCGGGACGGTCGTACGGGCTCTCGATGATCGGGCCAGACGACAGCAGCTCGTCCTCGTCGAGGATCTCGCCGGTCTCGGGATCGACACCCGCGGGAGCGTCGGCCACTGCTGCTTCGTCAGACATGGCTTCGTCAGACAGTGCTTCGTCAGACATGGCGTCGTCGGCCATGGCCTCGGCCGCGAGCTCCTCCATGGGGGCCTCGGCGACGTCAGCCGTGTGGGTCGTCACCGTCTCGGTGGCGATGTCGGTCTCGGGGAGTTCGTCGCTCATCATTCCGTCTCGAAGAGTTGCAGGACGCCCTCGCCGGCCAGGTAGTCCAGGCCGGCGATGATCGCGGTCAACACGACGATGGTGATGAACACGACGACGGAGTAGTTGATCAGCTCGTCGCGGGACGGCCAGACGACCTTGCGGAGTTCGCCGCGCACCTCGCCGACGAACTCGCCGGGGCTGGTGCGGCCCTCGGTGGGGGCGCCCTGGCTGACGCGCTCGCGACGCTGCGCGGTCGGCGTGCCGTCCTTGTTCAGGTCGCCCTGCTTCTGCAGGGCCCGGCGCTGCTCACGATTCATCGCCATGGGGTGTACTCCGTCGAGAATGCGACCCCGGCGGCTGAACCGAAGTCGATGTCGCAGGGCAGGAGGGACTCGAACCCCCAACCGCCGGTTTTGGAGACCGGTGCTCTACCAATTGAGCCACTGCCCTGTGCACGCGCCGAAACGGCGAGCGCCGAACGTCGAAGGATAGCACCGCCTGACGGTGAATCGACCGGCAGCCGCGAACGAGGGCCTCAACCCACCAGTCGGTGCACCGCGACGGCGGCCTGTGCAGGGCGCACCCGTCCGCTCGCCACTGCCAAGACCAGTCCGCCGGCGGCAGCTGCTCCGCCGACGTACGCGGCGAGCCGGCGTCGCTCGGCGAGCTTCTCGTCGTGGTCGGCGACCTCACGCAACGCGATCAGCAGATCGGGCAGCAGGTCGGGACCAGGCGACACGCGGGCGTCGCGCAGCGTCGCGAGAGCCGAACGCACGCGTCGAGTGCGTGCGACCTCGGCCTGGCAACGAAGACAGGTCGCCACGTGATCGGCGGCCTTGGGCTTGGCCGGCGTCTCACCTGCTGCAAGCGACGCGATCGCCGCGGCGGCATCGTCACATCGCACGGCGCAGCTCCTCGAAGCGATCCGTGGCGACGAGATCGCGCAGCCGATGACGGGCACGATGCAACCGGACCTTGGCTGCGGTCACCGAGATGCCGAGCTCCTTCGCGATCGCCTCATGCGGAAGGTCGTAGACGTCACGCAGCACCACGACCGAGCGGAGCTTCTCGGGAAGCAGCTCCAAGGCGTGCTGCAGGTCACCGCGCAGCGAGGTGGTCTCGGCGACGCGTTCGGGGTGGTCGTCCTCCCGGGCCTCCATGAGCAGCTCGTCGTCGACGAGCTCCTCGTGACGGTGGCGCAAGCGTTTGCTGCGATGGGTCGACGCACAGTTCGCGGTGATCCGGTACAGCCAGGTCGTGAACTTCGCGTCGCCACGGAACTTCGACAGCGATCGGAACGCCCTGATGTAGGCCTCCTGGACCACGTCCGCGGCATCCTCGGCGTTGCCGGTCAGACGAAACGCCAACGTGTACGTGTCGGCGTACGTCACCTCGACCACGCGATTGAACGCCTCGTGGTCGCCGTCTTTGGCTTCGGCGACGAGTTCGGCGAGCGACGACATGGGTTCCACGCTAGCCGCCGATCCGCCGCCCGGTCCCGCGTGGACTGTCGAGCACCGTCATCGGCCACACGTTCGGCCCCCAACGCGCACGTACCCGGAGCGTGCGCCCCGGGTACGTGCGAGATCGGTGAGATCTGGGCCTGCGCCGACCAGGCGCAGGATGTCGTCAGGTCCTACTTGAGGATCTTCGTGACACGACCAGCACCCACCGTGCGGC
>JAHDHM010000096.1 GCA_020631315.1 Acidimicrobiales bacterium | reverse complement strand
CGCATCCGGCGCGTGGCGTTGACGCTGCGCGACCTGGGGGCATCGGGCGATCATGCCGTTGAGCTCCTCGATGCCGACACAGTTCGGCTGGCCATGAATCTGCGGGTCGAGCCGCAGCAACTGCTCGCCGAGGTCGGACGGTGACGCCGGAAGCCACTGCGCTCGCGGCGATGTCGACGTTCGATCAGCTCGGACCGGTGCGGATGCGTCGCCTGCTCGAACAGCACTCGGCACCCGGCGTGTGGGAGCGGCTGCGTGCCGGCCGGCTGGACGAGCTCGACTGTGGAGTCGGGCGCGGGCAGCTGGCCAAGTGGTCGTCATCGGCCCGGTCCGTCGATCTCGAGCGCTTCGCTGCACGCTGCGCCACATTGGAGTTGCGGGTGCTCACCGCCGAGGATCCCGACTGGCCCGACGTTCTGCGACACGACCCCGACCCTCCGCTGGTGCTGTTCCGGCGAGGGGCGGCGTCGGTCGACGGTCCCGTGGTCGCCGTCGTCGGGACCCGCCGTTGCACGCCCTACGGGCGTCGGATCGCTCGGCGCCTCGGCGAGGAACTCGCCGCCGCCGGCGCCGTGGTGTTGTCGGGACTGGCGTTGGGTGTGGATGCCGAGTCGCAACGGGCGGCCCTCGATGCGGGTGGCACCGTGATCGGCGTCGTCGGCTCTGGTCTCGACGTCGTCTACCCGCGTGCGAACCGTCGGCTGTGGGCCGACGTCGCAGCTCGCGGTCAGCTGTGGAGCGAGTGGGGTCCCGGTACGCCACCTGCCCGCTGGCGGTTCCCTGCCCGCAACCGTCTGGTCGCAGCGATGGCCGACGCGCTCGTCGTCGTGGAGTCGGCGGCCGCGGGTGGCTCGTTGCACACCGTCGACGCCGCCATCGAGCGCGATGTCCCGGTGTTCGTGGTGCCCGGCCCGATCGACTCTCCGGCATCGGAGGGGACGAACCGCCTGTTGGTGCAGGGTTGTGCGCCGTTCACCGATCTCGACGATCTCAGGGTCGTGGTGGATCTCCCGACCGTCGGCGTGGTGAGTGCCGTCGATCAGGTCCGGTCAGTGGAGGACGCCGCGCTCCTCGGCCGCCTCGACGAAGCGCCGGCCACGATCGCCGAGCTCGCGCTCGCGACGTCGGACTCGCTCGGGGAGCTCGCCGCGGCGCTCGACCGACTGGAAGCCGACGGCCACGTGCGCTGCACCGCCGGTTGGTGGGAGCGTGTGCGGTGAACCGTCCGCACTGTCGTCCGGCGAGCAGTGTCGGTACCTTCGGCGGAGGTGAGCGACGACGCCTGGGAGATCACCGCCTTCCTGGCTTCGCTCACCGCGGTCTCCGAGAACACACAGCGGGCCTATCGCAGAGACCTACAGGCCTTCACCGAGTGGAGCGGCCGGCAGGGTGTCGCGTCGGCGAGTGCAGTGACTCGCCGGTCGCTGCGCCGTTACGTGGCGTTCTGCTCGACGAGTGGGCTGGCGTCGTCGACCATCGCCCGCAGGGCGTCGGCGCTGCGCCGCTACTTCGGCTGGGCACATCGCACCGGCCGCGTGGACACGGACCCGAGTTCCGGCCTCGTCACACCGAAGGGGACGAGTCGGCTGCCGAGGGTGCTGCGCGACGACGAGTTGGACCAGCTGCTCGATCAACGAGACGCGGCCGACGATCCATGGGACCTGCGGGACCTGGCGATCATCGAGGTGCTGTACGGATGTGGCATCCGCGTCGCCGAACTCTGCGGGGTGCGAACGTCCGACCTCGACACCGAGCAACGCACCATCGACGTGCTCGGCAAGGGTGGCAAGCATCGGCGTGTGCCGCTGACCGAGCCCGCAGCCGATGCAGCAGCGCGCTGGATGCATCACGGACGTCCGGCGGTGATGGTCGCGACCGGTGTGACCCCGTCGGAGATCGACGGTGCGCTGTTCGTCAACCGGCGCGGCCGGCCGATGTCGCCGAGGGACGTGCGTCGTGTCGTCGACGCCCGATCGAGTGCGCCGACGTCGCCGCATGCCTTCCGTCACACCTACGCGACCCATCTGCTCGACGGGGGAGCAGATCTACGAAGCGTTCAAGAACTGCTCGGACATTCCGATCTAGGAACCACACAGGTCTACACCCACGTCAGTCGAGAACGTCTGAGGGAGGTGTACGACGAATCTCACCCCCGGGCCTGACACGAGGCGTCATGAGCGACTTCAACGACATCGACGAGATCTGGGCTCACTACCGTGAGCACGGCGACGCCGACGCACGCGACCGGCTGATCGTGCACTACGCCCCGTTGGTGAAGTTCGTCGCCAGTCGTGTCGCCGCCGGTCTCCCGGGCAACGTGGAACAGCCGGAGCTCGTCTCGAACGGCGTGTTCGGCCTGATCGACGCCATCTCGAAGTTCGAACCCGAGCGGGGCTTCAAGTTCGAGACCTATGCGATGGCCCGCATCCGTGGTGCGATCCTCGACGAGCTGCGCAGCTACGACTGGGTGCCGCGCTCGGTGCGGACCAAGGCCCGTCAGATCGAGCGTGCACATCAGCGCTTCACCGCCGCGCACCACCGGGCACCGAGCGAGGACGAACTCGCCGAGGAGCTCGGTGTCGACCTCGAGACGGTGCAGCGCATGCTGAAGCAGGTCGCCTCGGCGGGTGTCCTGGCACTGCAGGACCCGTTGGCCAACGAGGACGGCGAGAGCTCCACCCTCGGCGACACGCTGACCGACGGCTCCGACGACCCCGAGGACAGCTACGAGGTCGACGAGGAGCGCTTCACCATGGCGGCGCAGATCAACGCGCTGCCCGAACGCGAGAAGCTCGTGCTCGCCCTCTACTACTACGAGGGCATGACGCTCGCCGACATCGGCACGGTCCTGAACGTGACCGAGAGTCGCATCTGCCAGATCCACACGAAGGCCGTCGTCCACCTGCGTCAGCGCATGGAGGCAGCGAGCCGCGAAGGTTCCGTTCGAGCCCGCTGAACGCCTCGCGGCCCTGGCGTCACCGCGACGGCCGCGTCACCACAGCGACTTCCCCTGTCGACGACGAGCCGGCTCGATCGAGCCGAGGGGAGTTCCACGTGGCGACGACCACGCGAGGTCGCATCAGGCGACTCGTTCACGCGTTCGGACCGGTGCTCGGCATCGCGGCCCTGGTCGTCGCCGGCCTGAGCAGTCCCGCACACGGCGACCACGCGACACCGACGGAGTACCGATGGCCCGTCGTCGCACCGGTGCTCGACCCGTTCCGAGCACCGGCCAGTCCCTACGCAGCCGGAAACCGGGGCGTCGAGCTGGACGTGACACCCGGAACGGCCGTCGAGGCCGCCGCCGACGGGACCGTCACGTACGCCGGCTCGGTCGCCGGCACCCTCTACGTGACCGTGCAACACGCCGACCGGGTGCGGACCACGTACGGAGGCCTGGCAGCGTTGGCCGTCGCTCGTGGCCAGGTGGTCGAACAGGGGCGCCTGCTCGGCACGGCCGGTGGCCCTCTCCACGTGTCGGCTCGCATCGGCGAGGCCTACGTCGACCCTGAGGTCCTCTTCGGGCCTGCGGGAGGCGGGCGCCCCCACCTGATTCCCGCGGCGCGGGACGTCACCACCCCGTGGTCCCGGCGTCACGCAGTCGATCTGATGTCGGCACTGTCGACATGGAGGGACGAACAGCTACACTGACCCGCTGGCGCCGGCGACGGCGCCACACGTGTGTGCACGCACGGCCCCCAGCTGCGACCTGCAGCGACGGCCGCCGACGTGCACCCGATCATCATCCATCGGGCCCATCCGACGGTGCGTTCTGCGCTCGGGCCCGTTGTCTGCCTGAACCGTCGGAGAGGAGAATCCAATGTCCGCAGTCGTGACCATGCGCCAGCTGCTCGAAGCCGGCGTGCACTTCGGCCATCAGACCCGTCGCTGGAACCCCAAGATGCGTCGCTTCCTGTGGGGCGAGCGCAACGGCATCTACATCATCGATCTCCAGCAGACGATGACGCGTACCGCTTCGGCCTACGAGTTCGTCCGTGACCTCTCCGCCAAGGGCGGCACGGTGATGTTCATCGGCACCAAGAAGCAGGCGCAGGATCCGATCCGCACCGCCGCCAACGCGTCGGGCATGCCGTATGTGAACGAGCGCTGGCTCGGCGGCATGCTGACCAACTTCCGCACCATCTCCAAGCGCGTCGAGAAGATGCGCGAGTACGAGCGCATGCGTGCCGCCGGCGACTTCGAGAACATGCCGAAGAAGGAAGCCCTCCTGCTCAGCCGTGAGCTCGAGAAGCTCCAGCGCAATCTGGGCGGCATCCGCAACATGGAGAAGCTGCCCGACGCCGTGTTCGTGCTCGACACCGTCAAGGAGCACATCGCCGTCAACGAGGCCAACCGTCTCGGCATCCCCGTGATCGCCGTCGTCGACTCCAACTGCGACCCCGACGTCATCGACTTCCCGATCCCGGGCAACGACGACGCCATCCGCTCGACCAACCTGCTGTGCCGGATCATCTCCGACGCCGTGCGCGAGGGTCGCTACATCGCCACCAAGCGCGGCGTCGTCGTCCCGACCCAGAGCCGCAGCCCCGAGGAAGAGGCTCGCATCGCCCAGCAGCAGGCCGAGGCGTCCGCTGCCGCGGCCGCCGCCGCTGCCGAGCGTGAGGCTCGCGTCGCTGCCGAACTCGCCGCCAAGCAGGCCGAGGAAGCAGCAGCTCCCGCCGAGGACGCAGCCCCGGCTGCCGACGCCTGATCCGGCGTCAACTCGAGAACCGAACCCCAGGACGTCGTCCACGTGGGCGACACGAACCACATGAGGACACACACCCATGGCTGACTTCAGTGCCAAGGACGTGCAGCGGCTCCGCCAGCAGAGTGGCGCCGGCATGATGGACGCCAAGAAGGCGCTCGTCGAGAACGGCGGCGACTTCGAGGCCGCGGCCAAGTGGCTGCGCGAGCGTGGCATGGCCAAGATGGAGGCCCGCTCGGACCGCGACAACAGCGAAGGCGTCGTCGCCGCCGTGGTGAGCGGCAACGTCGCCGCCGCCGTCGAGCTCAAGTGCGAGACCGACTTCGTCGCCAAGTCCGACCAGTTCATCGCGATGGCCGGCGAGCTCGCCGAGCTCGTCGCCAGTGGCGGCGAAGGTGCCGTCGAGCAGAAGACCACCGAGCTCGACGACATGAAGATCACCCTCAAGGAGAACATCGAGATCGGGCGTGTCGCTCGATTCGAAGGTGCCGAGGGCGACGCACTCGAGGCCTACGTCCACCAGCAGAACGGCCGCGGCGTCAACGCCGTGCTCGTCCACCTGAGCGGTGGTACCGCCGACCAGGCTCGCGACGTCGCGATGCACGCCGCGTTCACCCGCCCGAAGTACGTGAACCGCGACGAGGTCCCGGCCGCCGACGTCGAGGCCGAGCGCGAGATGCTCATGCAGCTGTCGCGCAACGAGGGCAAGCCCGAGGCTGCGCTCGAGAAGATCGTCGAAGGACGCATGGCCGGCTGGTTCAAGGAGCACACCCTCCTCGAGCAGAAGTTCGTC
Source organism: Acidimicrobiales bacterium (assembly GCA_020631315.1). The sequence goes on along the minus strand of JAHDHM010000096.1, from coordinate 4,941 downwards.
AAGGACGAGAAGCAGACCGTCAGTGGCATCCTCGGCGATGCCCAGCTCGCCGGGTTCGCCCAGATCGAGATCGGCGGCTGATCATGAGCTCCGAGCGCGGCGCTGGGTGGAACCGTGTGTTGTTGAAGTTGTCCGGTGAGGCGCTCGGCGCCCGCGAGGACAGCATCGACAACGAGGTCGTCGAGCGCCTCGCTCGTGAGATCGTGGCCGTCAAGAACGACCTCGGCGTTGACGTCGCCCTGGTCATCGGCGGCGGCAACATCTGGCGTGGCCTCTCCGGCGCAGCTGATGGCATGGATCGGGCGCAGTCCGACTACATGGGCATGCTCGCCACGGTGATCAACGCGCTCGCCTTCCAGGACGCGCTCGAGCGGGCCGGCCAGCCGACTCGCGTGATGACGGCCATCGGCATGGCCCAGATCGCTGAGCCCTACATCCGCCGCAAGGCGGTGCGCCACCTGGAGAAGGGCCGCGTCGTGATCTTCGCAGCGGGCACCGGCAACCCGTTCTTCACCACCGACCCAGCTGCCGCGCTGCGCGCGGTGGAGATCGACGCCGATGTCGTCATGAAGGGCACCCACTCGGGTATCGACGGTGTCTATGACGCGGATCCGCGCACGGTCCCGACGGCGACCCGCTACGACGAGGTGTCGTTCCTGGACGTGTTGTCCAAGGAGCTCGCGGTCATGGACAGCGCGGCGATCGCCGTCTGCAAGGACAACGACACGCCGATCGTCGTGTTCGACGTCATGACCAACGGCAACTTCCGATCCGTACTCCAGGGTGAGCAGATCGGTACGCTGGTCAGGTGAGTGAATTCGCCGACGAGATCGTGCAGGACGCCAGAGAGCGGATGCGCAGCGCCGTCGAACACGCTCAGGGCCAGTTCGCCTCCGTGCGCACGGGCCGGGCGACACCGGCGCTCGTGGAGAAGCTGAGGGTCGACTACTACGGCACCGAGGTGCCCTTGCAGCAGTTGGCCGGCTTCAGCGTGCCCGAGGCGCGTGTCCTGATCGTGCAGCCCTACGACAAGTCGTCGATCGGGGACATCGAGAAGGCCATCCAGATGTCGGACCTCGGCATCAATCCCGGCAACGACGGCGACAAGATCCGTCTCGTGTTCCCGCCGCTCACGACCGAGCGCCGCCAAGAACTCGTGAAGGTCGTCAAGTCGATGGCCGAGGACGGCAAGATCGCGCTGCGCAACCTGCGTCGTTCGGCCCGTCAGGATCTCGAGGCCATGGAGAAGGACGGCGAGCTGTCCGAGGACGAGCTGGGTCGCTACGAGAAGACGCTCGACCAGATGACCTCCGCCAGCGTCGACGAGATCGACGTCGCGCTGAAGGCCAAGGAAGCCGAGCTGCTCGAGGTCTAGTTCCGGCGTTGCCGGAGGACACCCGAGACCACCTACACCGGCGTCGGCGGGAGTGCCGCGTCTGTTTTGACCGGTCGTGGCACACTCGTACCGCTGATCGGTGCCGAGGAGGACCTGTGGACGAGCACGACATCGACCGCCCGGACGAGGGCGACGATCGTGACGTGCGACCTCTGTTGTCGTTCGACGACGGCGATGCACTTCCTCACTGGTCGGACCCGCCGACCGGCGAGGTCCCGATCGTCGGGTCGGGAACCCCGGCGGGCGGTTCCCGCCTGTTCCCGCAGCTCCCCGACGACCCGAACATGAGCGATGCGGCGGACCGCACTCCGCCGCGCGGCATCGACTTCAACACCGGTTCGCTCGCCGACGGCATCGACGACCTCGCGCCCACCGGGCCGATCGACGACATCGTCCCGCAGATCGGCCAGATCCCGGCTGTCGGCGGTGACGAGCTGCCGGCGCCGCGCTGGGCCGACATCGACACAAACGTCGGCAGCGAAGTCGACGCCGACGACTTCTCCTCGCTGCCGGGACAGCCGACGGCCGCCGCTGCCGGGTTCGACGACGAGCTCGACGAGATGCTCGACGACGACTGGGGCGACGAGGACGACGCAGGCGAGCGGATGGCGCCCGCCGAACTGTTGCGTGAACCGCCAGCCGACATCGTGCATCCTGCCGCCGGCCCCGGGACCGTGAAGGCGGCGTCGTCGGAGCGTCCCGACATCGCGCTCGTTCGTCCGATCAGCTCTGCACCGTCGGCCGAGCCGGACCCGTCACCGATCCAGCAGCCGATCGACACCGGTGAGGAGGTGGCAGCCGCGGACGACGATCTGGGCGCCTGGACCGGTCTCGACGAGCAGGCCCCGCTGTGGCGCGAGGGCGCACAGGACTGGGACGACACTCGCAACGCCGAAGCCGCCGCCGAACGCACGGTGCTGCACTTCGAGCAGGGCGACGGTGGTGGCCCGGGCGGAACTCCCACGCCGCCGTCGTCGGGGCGCAACATGCCGCTCGCCATCGGCACCGCGGTGCTCCTCATCGGCGCGTTCCTGTTCCTCGTGGACCGCGGCCCGGGATGGGCGCTGCTGTTGATCGTCCCGCTGCTCGTCACGGCGGCCGGTGAGTTCTTCAACTCGGTGCGTCACGTCGGCTATCGGCCGGCGACGCTGTTGGGGCTCGTCGCGGTTGCCGGTCTGCCCATCAGTGCGTACTACCGAGGGCCCGAAGCGCTCCCGATCGTGCTGATGTTGGCGACCATCGGCGGCCTGCTCTGGTACCTGTTCGGCATCGAGCACGACCGTCCGACTGCCAATCTCTCGGTCACCCTGTTCGGTGTCCTGTGGGTCGGCCTGCTCGGTGCCTACGTGCCGCTGATCCTCGTCCTGCCGAACGGTTCGGGCATCCTGCTCGGCGCCATCATCGGTACGGCGACCTACGACACGGCGGGTCTGTTCATCGGGCGCTGGACCGGTCAGAGCCGCCTCGCTCCGTCGATCAGCCCGAACAAGACCTGGGAAGGCCTGATCGGCGGCATGATCGTCGCCGTCCTCGTGGTGACCTTCGCACTCGGTGTCCAGCCGGGCCTGTACCCCTGGTCGGGCCAACAGGTCGATGCGCTGCTGCTCGGCGTCGTCGTGGCGGGCATGGCGCCGCTCGGCGACCTCGTCCAGTCGCTCATCAAGCGCGACCTCGGGGTCAAGGACATGGGCACTGCGCTGCCGGGTCACGGCGGTGTCTTCGACCGGTTCGACGCGATGCTGTTCGTGCTCCCCGCCGTCTACTACCTCGTGTTGGCCAGGGACGTGCATCTCCTCGGCTGATCCGCCGATACCGTCCTCGACATGACGAAACGCTCCTCGGTCGCGCTGCTGGGAAGTACCGGCTCGATCGGTACGCAGACGCTCGACGTCGTTCGTGCACAGCCCGAGCGCTACCGGATCGCGTCGCTCGCCGCATGGCGCTCTGTCGACCTGCTCGTCGAGCAGGCCACCGAGTTCCGGCCCGATGTCGTCGCGATCATCGACGAGTCGGCCGTCGATGAGCTCGCAGCCCGGATCCCCGACGGCATCGAGGTGCTGGCGGGGGAGGCCGCGCTGGCGTCACTGCCTCCGTCGGCCGATGTCACCGTCAACGCAGTGGTGGGGTTCGCCGGACTGCCCGTGACACTGTCGACCCTGGCTGCCGGCAAGCGGCTCGCGTTGGCGAACAAGGAGTCGCTGATCGCCGCGGGCCCGCTGGTGCAACCGCTGCGGTCGACGCCCGGAGCGGAACTGGTGCCCGTCGACAGTGAGCACTGTGCGATCCACCAGTGCCTGCGGGCGGGCGAGGTCGGTCCCGACGGGCGAGTCCAGCGGGTCCGGCGACTCGTGCTCACGGCTTCGGGTGGCCCCTTCCGCGGTCGCAGCGCCGAGGATCTGGCATCGGTGACCGTCGATCAGGCCCTCGCCCATCCGACGTGGGCGATGGGGCCGAAGATCACGATCGACTCGTCGACGCTGATGAACAAGGGTCTCGAGGTCATCGAGGCCCACGAGCTGTTCGGCGTCGGCTACGACGACATCGAGGTCGTCGTGCATCCGCAGTCGATCGTCCACTCGATGGTCGACTTCACCGACGGCACCACCATCGCCCAGCTGTCGATGCCGGACATGCGTCTGCCCATCGGGTACGCCCTCGCGTGGCCGGATCGGATCGACACCCCGTTCGGTGCCATGGACTGGGCGAAGGTCGGCCGTCTCGACTTCGAAGCGCCGGATCGCTCGACGTTTCGTTGTCTCGATCTGGCCTATGCGGCGGGTCGGGCCGGGGGTTCGGCTCCCGCGTGGCTGAACGCGGCGAACGAAGTCGCCGTCCGGGCGTTCTTCGACGGTGCCCTCGATTGGAAGGGAATCGCCGAAGTTCTCTCAGAGGTTCTCGATCAACATGATGGAACGCGGCTGACTTCGGTCGACGTTCTCATGGACGTGGATCGACGCGCTCGCCGCACCGCGGAGAGAATTGTCGAAGCACGTGCTTGAATCGAATTTCCCCCCAAGAGGACCATCGTGATCGACGAGAGCGAGCTCCAGCACGACACGTCACCGCCCGAGAGCAGTGGCGCATCTGCGATCGACGGCGCACAGGACGACGCCGGCTGGACCGGTGCAGCGGTCGTCGGCGCGTTGCTGGTCGGTGTCGGGATCTTCTCCTGGCAGCTGCTGCTGGTGATCCTGGCGATCCTGTTCTTCATCTTCATGCACGAGATGGGCCACTTCGCGACCGCCCGCTGGACCGGGATGAAGGCGACGGAGTTCTTCATCGGCTTCGGCCCGCGGATCTTCTCGTTTCGTCGTGGCGAGACGGAGTTCGGTCTGAAGCCGATTCTCGCCGGCGCCTACGTGCGCATCATCGGCATGAACAACCTCGACGCCGACGTCGACCCCGCCGACGAACACCGCACCTATCGCCAGGCCACCTACCCGCGTCGTGTGTTGGTCATCACTGCCGGCTCGCTGATGCACTTCATGCTGGCGATCGTGCTGTTCTGGACCTACTTCGGGTTCATCGGGCCTGAGCGCATCGTC
>JAHDHM010000095.1 GCA_020631315.1 Acidimicrobiales bacterium | reverse complement strand
TCCTCGTGAGCCGGGCCACGCGGCGCAACCACGACTGGGACGACGGGCTCGCGAACATCGAAGCCACCGCCGAGGAGAACCTGGCCGCCGCCCGGCGTCTCGTGGCCGCAATGCGGCCAGCCGAACTCGAGCGCAGCACGCTGCCCGACGCATTGCAGCGCCAACTCGACACCCTTGGCGACGACATCGCCGCCACCCTCACGATCGATGGGGAACCGACCGGACTCGCCAACGCCATCGAGGTCGCACTGCTACGAGCAGCACAAGAAGCCCTCCTGAACGTCCGAACCCACGCGGCAGCCTCAACGGTTCATGTGACACTCAGCTACGTCGGCACGAGCGTGTTGCTCGACGTGGTCGATGACGGGGTCGGCCTGACGCCCGGCACAATCAGCGATCGCGGCAGCCTCACCGGCGGGCAGGGATTGGCATCGCTTCGCCAACGGGCCGAGACGCTCGGCGGTGCGCTGGAGATCGAGGCCACCCACGATGGCGGCACTGCGGTCTCGGTCCGGCTGCCGGTACGGCAACCATGACGATCACCCTTGTGGTTGCGGACGATCACCCGATCGTGCGAGGCGGCATCGTCGCTCTTCTAGCAGCCGAGCCCGACATTCGGGTCGTGGCGGAAGCGGAGAACGGCCGGCAAGCCGTCGAGGCTGCGCTCGAGCACCGACCATCGGCGGTGCTGATGGATCTGCGTATGCCCGAACTCGACGGCGTCGGTGCCATCGAAGCGATCCGCGCCAACTGGCCTGATGCCGCGATCGTGGTGCTCACCACCTACGACACCGATGAAGCCATCGTGCGAGCCATCGAGGCCGGCGCTACCGGCTACCTGCTCAAGGACGCACCCTCCGACGATCTCGTCGATGCCGTGCGGCGCGCCGCCGCGGGCGAGACCGTGCTCGCCCCGCCGGTGGCGAAGCGACTCGTCGAGCGGGTTCGAGATCCCCAGGCAGGAGCGCTGTCGCTCCGCGAGATCGAGGTCCTTCGGGGCGTCGCGTCGGGCAACACCAACGCCGCAATCGCTGCCGAGCTTCACATTAGCCAGGCGACCGTCAAGACTCACCTGCTCCACATCTACGACAAACTCGGCGTCTCGGACCGGGCGGCCGCCGTCGCAGTTGCCTACGAGAATGGCGTTCTCTCCTGAAGCGACCGTCACTGCGATGGTCACGCCGCCGCAACCACCCGCCATTCACTCCGATGGCGAGGGTTAAGGGTGGCATTCGCCCCTCCGACACCGAACAAGTGTTCGTTCACTCGAATCCATTTGGTTGTGCCGGGGGAGCGCAGTCTCCTCCGATGTTGCAGACGAGGTCGCTGGCGGGTGTGTGGTCGACGCGTTTGGCTGTCCACCATCCGTGTGGTCCGTCGTTGCTGAAGGCATAGGCGTTGGCGCGGTTGGGGTCGCCTGCAACTGCAAGGAGTAGGCGCTCTGGTCGCGTCACGATCGGCACGGGTCTGTCCGGGTTGTCCGATTCTGCGAAGACGGCTGGGAGTGTCCCTTCGGCGACCAGGTCGGTGAGTTTCGGGCGGCCGGCGGTGAGGTTGGTCCAGCCGCCGATGAAGCGCTCGAACGAGCTGGCGGGGATGCGGGCCTGTTCGAAGAGGGCGGCTTGTACCTCGGCGAGTCCCCATCCGGCGTTGGCGAATGTCCGTGCGAGCAGTGGGGAGAGGATGAGTAGTGGCTGGTACTGATCGGTGCCGAGTCCGTGCACGTGGGTGAGGTCCCAGGCCGAAACCCGAGTGAGCCCGTTGGCGAGATACGGGATGATCTCTTCGGGGGTCGAGCCGAACACGCTGCCGATGAGAAGTCCGCTGTTCATGCGTGCCATGGAGACGACGTCGTCGCTCCAGTGGAAGCCGAGTTGTTCGGCGATCGAGGGCCAGTCGACCGTGTCGGCGATGGAGCGAAGGTGGCCATGGTCTTCGGCGAGCACGGGGCGGGCCGGGTTGCCGAAGGTGGCCTTGTCGTGCTCATCCGCGGTGAACCCACACACGTTGCGAAGGTAGAGGCGGAGCCAGCGGCCGATGCTGGTGTTGGCGTGGGCTCCTTCTCGTTGCGCGCCTGGCCCAGTGTTGAATCCCAGCGCTTGGGAGTTGGGGCCGTCGAGGATGATGAGAGCGTCGGCCCCGGTGGTGTTGCCGGAGTGCTCGGATCCGTAGTTCGGGTCGGCCAGGATCTCGGTGAGGGAGATGAGGATCGGAAGGTGTTCTGGTCGACAGCCAGCCATGACGGCGTTGACGGCGACCGACCAGATGGTGAGGTCTCGGCCTGACGATGGGGAGACTCCGAGGGTCTTCCAGGGGTCGTGGCCCGAACCGTCGAGGTACCTCTCGACCCGATCCTTCGTCGGTGGGATTATCGCGTTGCCGTCGCTCCATCCCATCGCGATGAAGTATTCGTTTATCCCGTCGACTGTGCCGCTGGCTGCGATGTCCAATGCGGCCGGCTCGGCGGTGTCGGCGGCGTCGACCGTTTCGTCGGCGGTGAGTCCTGCGATGATCTCGTCGACGGTTGTATCGATGAAGTTGGTGGCCATTTCCTTCTCTGACTGGGCATCGACATGGCCGACGGTGACGGCGAGCGGGAGGCCGTCGTAGCCCATGCCCCGAGCGGTTGCGGCTGCTTGGCCGGCGAACCCTTCACAGATGATCGACACCGATGGGATGCCGGCCGATTCAGCAGCGATGGATGCCCGCATCACGGCGGGCGTGCAACTGCCTCAACATCCCATCCCGGACACCACGGCATCGACGCCGCGTGATCGCAGATCGTCGGGTAGCTGTGCGACCCGTTCCTTTTCGTCGGCGCCGTGCAGGTTGCCGAACTCGATGTAGCCAACGATCTCGACGCCAGCGAAACGTGCTTCGAGTTGCTCGGCCAGAATCGGGAAGAGCTCGTCACCGCGGAACAGGTAGTCCCACAAGAACGCCACCCGCTTGCCGGTCAGTGTGTCTAGGCGCGGAGCGCGGCGCCGCTGCTGGACGCCTCTCGGGGATCGTGGCCACACAACATCGTAGGTAGGTTCCATGCTCACAATCATCCCAGCGGGGGAGTTCGATTGCGTTGTCAAGCAATTCTGGCCTTCGAGTAGAATTCGATGCCGTGGATGAGATTGATCGAGCAATCCTGTACCAGTTGCAGCAGAACGGGCGGATTGCGAACAACGAACTCGCCGACGCCGTCGGGCTGAGCCCCTCGCCGTGCCTGCGCCGAGTCCGCAATCTCGAAGCATCAGGTGCCATCTCCAGCTACGTCGCGATCTTGGACCGCAACATCGTCGGCTGCAGCTATGAACCAATGGTGTGGGTCACGCTCGAAACAGTCACGAGAGTGTCGATGCTCGAGTTCGAGGATGCCGTCCGGGGCGTTCCGGAAATCGTCGAGGTCGCACGAATGATGGGCCAGCCTGACTACCTCGTGCGCGTGGTCACTTCCGATGCCGACCACTTCGAGTCGCTCTACATCGACGTGCTCGCCAACCTTCCCCACGTAGAGACGCTCACCTCGCAGCTGGCCATGAAGATCATCAAACGAACCACAGAGCTCCCACTCCGGCAGTCGGGAACCAACCCGTGAACAGGTGTTTCGCGTCACGCAGCGACTTCATTGCACAGACCACTTGACATCTCGGGGTTGTATTCGCCCCTCCGGCACGAACGGGTGTTCGATCTGGATGGTTTCCGGCACCGGCTCGGCATGATCCAGGAGTACGTCGTTCGCCAGCAGTGGGAGGACGGGCTCGATCTCAGCTCGTGAGCACCGCTCCGCTCAAACGGGTCTTCGACCCGAGGGTCGCGGAGGAGGTGCACAAGGGTCGGACTGCGTGGCCGATCCTTCGCTCGTTGGCTGCCGGACTGTCAGGATGGCTTCGGGCGAAGTCGTTGTTGGAAGGTGCCCTGATGTCGCGTCGTCGCGTTGGTGTGTTGGGGATGTTCTTGGAGAGCAACGCGTTTGCGCGCGATGTGTCCGAGCGGGGGTTTCGGGGCTCCGTCTACCTGGAGGGCGACGAGGTCAGCGCCGATGCGCTGGCCCAGAATCCGCGGGTGATGGGGGAGGTGAGTGGCTTCTATCGACGCATGGCTGAGCTCGGCCCGTGGGAGCCGGTGCCGATCCTCTACACGATGAGCGGGGGAGGGGCTGCGGAGCACTCGTTCTTCGAGGCCACCGTGGCGAAGGCGGTCGAGGGTCTCCGGGCTGCGGGGCCGCTCGACGCGGTCTACCTGTGCAACCACGGCGCGATGATCACGACCGAGGAGGAGGACGGCGACGGGACCTTCGCCGCGGCCGTCCGTGCCGCCGTCGGCCCCGACGTACCGATCGTCGCCACGCTCGATCCTCACGGCAACGTGTCCGAGCTGTTGCTCGACTCGGTCGACGTCATCGTGGCATATCGAACCGACCCCCACGTCGACCAGTACGAACGAGGTGAGGAGGCCGCCGACATCCTCCACGAGCTGTGGGACGGGATGGAGCCTCACGTTGTGTCGGTGCGGCTGCCGATCGTCCCACCGAACGTGTCGCTGTTCACCGACGAAGGGCCCTTTGCGGAGCTGATCGCCATGGGGGAGAGCCGACGCACGGCCGCCATCGCCAACGTGTCGATCCTGGGTGGCTTCGCCTTCTCGGACACGTCTCACAACGGTCTGATGATCATCGTCACCGGCCGCACTGACGTCGTAGCTGCCCGCGAGTTGGCGAGCGATCTGGCGGACGTGGCCTGGGCCAGCCGGGGCCGGTTTGTTTGTGAGCCCATGTCGATGGACGCGGCGGTCGACCTGGCGGTCGCGGCCGGGGAGGATCCCTTGCTCCCGGCGATGGTCTTCTCCGACCTTGGCGACAACTGCGGTGCTGGTGGGCCGGTCAACACGCTCTGGATGCTCGAAGCGCTCCACGAGGCGGGTGCGCAAGGCGTGCTGATCGTGAACTTCCGCGATCGCCGCCTCGTGCAAGCCGCTCATGACGTCGGTGTCGGCGAAACCCTGGTGGCCCGCTTCACAGGCGACGAGTGGGGCCGCGACGGGCAAACGACCTTCGCAGCCGAGGCGCGCGTGCTCGCGGTGCACGACGGTCATCTCGTCGGCCGTCGTGGCATCGTGGCCGGCAAGCGCCTCTACGCCGGGCCGATGGCCCTGCTCGACCTCGGCGGCGTCAGAGTCGTCGTGACCAGTCGGGCCGCCGTCGGCAACGACCCGGTCTACAGCGAATCGCTCGGCGTCGACCTCGCAGCCGTTCGCACCATCGTCGTCAAAGTCCGCAGCTCATTCCCGCCGGCCTACGACGAGTTCGTCCAGCCCGAGAACATGCACTTCATCGACACTCCGGGGCGGACATCGCCCATGCTCCAACGAATGCCGTTCGTGCGCCTCCCGCGGCCGGTCTATCCCCTCGACGAGGGGTTCGAATGGACGAACCCGCTGTTATCAGCCCTCTGAGCCAGCCCGAATTTGATAAGACTACTCAAGCAGCATCAAGGCCCATCCACCCGCTCCAATGGCGAGGGTTAAGGGTTGCATTCCCCCTCCGACCCCGAACAAGTGGGGTCAACAGTAGCTTTCGCCCTGCCAATCGCTCCTGGGGAGTGCTGAGTGGTATTTGCAGTTGACGCTACAAACGCCGCGGCGCGCCCAAAGCGTGTCGTAGCGAGAAAGGTCGTTGTGATGTCTGATGGGCACCGTGCCCCCTGCTGATGTGGTGACTGCGTTCCTCGATGCGTTCGCGGCGATGGACTTCGAGCACGCACTCGCCCTTCTGTCTGTCGGATGTGAGTACACCAACGTGCCGATGGGCACGGTGTTCGGCCACGACGGCGTCCGCAGTGTGCTCGATCCCTTCTTCGCTCCGATCCGGGAGAACGAGTTCGTGTTCTTGCGTCGGGCCTCGGAGGGAGCCGTCGTCTTCGTCGAGCGGCTTGATCGTCATCGTCTCGACCATGGGTGGCGGGAACTCGAGGTCAACTCCGTGTTCGAGGTCCACGACGGACTGATCACGGTGTGGCGTGAGTACTTCGACCTCGCCACCCCCACCACTCGACGGGTGCAAATGCCCCGTGCGCGAGTGGATGGTCGAGGCACCACCGAGCGAGATCACCCCGAGTCTCGAGGCTCGGTTCCGTGAGGTGTTGGACGGTGGCGACGTCGACGCGCTCCCTCACGGTGTGCCGCGCTGGGTCTTCCTGGACTGGCTGACGAGGCAGGGGTGGCTGCTGCACGGCTCGAACCGCGCAGGCCTGACCCGCTTCGAGCCGCGCACGCCGCACGACCTCAGCCCGGACGAGTTCAGCAAGCGCACCGCGGTGTTCGCATCGTCGGACGCCCTGTGGGCGCTGATGTACGCCGTCGTCGATCGTCCACGCAAGGTCACACGGATGCTCAACACCGCCGTCCGGGTCGACCAGCACGGTTCGTGGAGTCCGATGCAGTACTACCTGTCGCTGGCTCCTCGGGACCCGGCGGTCGGCGACAGCTCCGAACTGCTGTGCTCCGGCTCCGTGTACGTACTCGACCCGACGGGCTTCGAGCAGATGCCGCCTTATGAATGGCCTGGCCTCGGCACGGTGCTGGAGCCCCACTGGGCCTGCCCTCATGCGGTCGATGCTCCGTTGCGGGTGCCGGTGCGCCCGACCGACCTGCCGCTGCCGGTCCGACTCCACGACGCCGATCGTGTCGACGCGGCATCGAGGGCCGACCCGTGGGGCTTCCCCTGGCTGGAACCGTCCTCGTAGCGCTCAGGCGAGGACGGTCGGGAACACGGGGCCACCCATCGGCTGGCCGGCTTCGAGACCGTGATCCCGGGGGAGTGGGAAGGTCGCCGGCCGCGGGTCGTCGGTGACGTCGTCGCCGACCCAGCGGGTCGAAATCGCGCGACGGCGGGTGGTGCCAGACGTGTTGCTGCTCGATCCGTGCACGATCAGCGGGTGCAGGACGGCGACGTCGCCGGGCTCCATCACGAAGGAGACGAGGTCGTAGCCATCGCGGTGACGGCTGCCGGAAGTTCCCCGGTCCTACCGTCAGCCGCGCCGGACCGTGGCGAGGACTGCTCGCTCCCGGGTGAGTGAGAACAGGCCGGCGGCGCCGACGATGCCGGATCCGATCAGGCTCATCGCATCGGGGACCTCGCCGAACACGATGATCTGCAGGACGATGGCGAAGAGCAGGACCGAATAGCGGAACGGCGCGGTGAAGCTCATGTCGCCGATTCGGACGGCGTTCACGCTGGCGATGTAGCCGAGGCTCAGGAATCCGGCTGCGGTGGCGAGCTGGATCAGGTGCGTCGCCTCGATCGAGGCCCATCCCTGGAAGATCGACACGACGCCGCCCATCACGGTGATGACCAGTCCGGTGCCGAGAGCGATCACCAGCGACGGGATCTCGGCGGCGATCTTCTTGGTGATCAGTTCCCTGATCGTCACGAGGATCACCACGGCGAACGCGGCGAGGAACCACGGACTGGAGCCTTCCGAGCCCGGTCGCACCACGAACAAGACGCCGATGAAGCCGGTGAGCACGGTCGCCACGCGGATCCAGTCGACCTGCTCACGGAGCAGTCGTGCGGCGGCGAAGGTGACCGCGAGCGGGACGAGCTGCAGTACCGCCGTCATGTCGGCGAGGGCGAGATTGCTGAGCGCGAGCAGGAAGAAGCACGTGCCGATGGCTTCGAGGCCGATCCGGGCGCCGACGCGACGGTCGCGCAGCATGCGGAGCCGCTGGTGGTCGCCACGTGCTCGGGCAATGAGGGTGATGAGCACCACGAGGAGCAGGCCACGAATGAAGATCGTCTGGAACAGCCTGAGGTCCTCGACCGTCTTCTTCACGAAGGCGTCGTTCACCACGTAGCCGAGCATGGCGAGCGTCATCCATGCGGCGCCGCGGAGGTTCTGCTCGTTGCTCACTTCGTGAGGGTAGCCACATCGGGTTCGATGGATCGGCCGAGCGGGTTGTGAGGAGTGGAGGCCCAGCACAGCGAGCCGAGTGCCTTCGAACCTCAGCCGACGTTCGGACCGTCGAGGCGTTCCATCCGGACGGTGAAGAGGGTGTGGTACTTCCACACGAGCTGGTCGCCGTCTCGCCAGCGGTGGACCTCGACGCCGGGCATGCCGTCGGGCCGTAGGACCAGCACCTCGTTCTCGAAGGTGGCTGCGACCCGGATCGGGGTGGTGAAGTCGGCAGCCATGACGTCGTTCACCCCGGACTCGAGGGTGCCGTCGGCGACCATGTCGTGGATGATGCCGCCGGCCGTCACGACGACCCGGTCGGCGGCCTGTTCGATGCGCTCGACGTGCAGCCACGTCGGGTTGTCCGCGGCGAGTGGCTCGCCGTTCGATTCTCCGCTGACCACCCTCCACGTTCCCCGCAGATCGGGTGCCCCGTCGACGATCGGGTCGTCGCAGCCGGCGAGGATGGGCGGGGGCAACTCGGTGCCATAACCGCCGGGAGGCGTGTAGGCGGTCGGGATCTCGTGCGCGTGCATCAGTCGGTCACTTCGGTCATGGCGAACAGCCACTGGCTCTCGAGGCCGGCCTCGCGGTGCTTGCCGATCGTGCTCGTGACCTCTTCGGAGTTGGCGAGCTCGAGGAACTTCTGGCGCGACGGGTAGCGCATGATGCCGACGAACTGGAAGTGCTCGCCTCCTTCGCCGATGAGCTGCGAGTCGATGTTGGCGGCGAGGACGAACGTGCCGCCGCGAGCCTCGACGAACTGCTTCATCGCGCTCGAGTACTGCATCACCGCCTCCTCGCCGCTCTGGCCGGCGTGTGACGCGTCGGCCTGCTTCTTGAACGTGAGGATGTTCAGCATCACGACGGGCTGATCGAGCGGACCAGAGAGGAAGGTCTCGATCTGTTCCTGGGTCGGGGTGGTGGCCATCGGGTTCTCCTGTGTCAGTGGATCGGTGTGTTGTCGACAGTGCCCAACGGGGGGAGGACAGCGCCCATCGAGGGGAGGTCAGCGCCCATCGAGGGGAGAACGGCGCCCACGAGGTTCGTGGCGACGGCGAGCGCGGCGTCCTTCGAGACCTCACCGGAGGCCACGAGGTCGGCCAGGCCGAACAGGCCGGCGACGAGGGTCCACAACACGGCGGGTGCGTGGTCGCCCTCGACTGCGGGGACGTGCTCCAGCCACTGCGCTTCGATGTGGCGACGGAACCGTTCGCGGACCGCTTCGAGGTCGGGCAGGCCGGGGTCCGTGACGAGTGCTCGGACCGCTCGTTGATCTGCGATGGGCATGTCGAGCAGTTCGGTGAACGCGGCGGCAAAGGCAGCGGCAGGGTTGGCCGCAGTGTCGACTGACGCTCGGATCACGACGAGGTAGCGCGACGCTCGATCGTCGAAGAACTCGGCGTAGAGCGTCGGGAGGTCGGTGAAGTGGTCGTAGACGAGCCGGCGGCTGACACCGGCCTCGGCGGCGACCGCCACCATCGTCAGCCCTGCGTAGCCGTCCCGAACGAAGAGTCGCGCCGCTGCATCGAGCAGGTGGCGCCGCCGGTCGTCGATGCTCAGGTAGGGCCGCTTCTCCATAAAGTGCACACAGTGTACATATTGGGTGAGCTCGGTCTCCAAGCCGAGTGCGCGGTCGACGACGCATGAACCACTGAGCAGCAACGCCGCCGGCGAGTGCTGCTCGAGCACGCGCTCATCGTCAGCGGCGCTGATGATCGAGAACGAGCTTGGCCACCTTCGACATGAAGCCGTAGGGACGGGACGGCTTGTCGAGCTGGTTGAAGGTCCCGGCGAGGTGGAGGCCCTCGGCAGGTGCCGAGAAGGAGAACGAGCCGGTGACGCCGGAGTGTCCGACCAGCTCGGGGAGCGCACCGAACGGGGTCAGGAAGCGGGGGAGCCGGTAGCGCATCAGGCCCAGCCCGTACTCGAGGGGAAAGAAGATGCGGTTCCACTGCTGCATCTGGGCGACGGTGTCTGCACCGACCAGCTCTCCGCCATGAAGTGCCTGGAGGAAGCGGACCTGGTCGGTGGCGGTCGACACGATCCCGCCCGCACCTCGCTCGGACGCCATGGTCAGCGGTAGCGACAGCAGCCGATCACGATGCCGAATCGGCAGCGGTTCCGGTCGCCCAGTTCCACGGTCGCTGCTCCGGCCGTCGCCCTCGAAGAGGTGGGCGTCGGTGAAGAGGTACGTGTCGGCGAGGCCGAGTGGTTCGGCGATCCGGGTCTCGAGATTCGCGGCGAGCGAGGCGCCCGTGGCCTGCTCGATGATGGTGCTGAGCAGCTGGTAGTTCGTGTCGCAGTACGACGAGCGTCGACCATCACGGTCGCCCGGGCGGAACTTCGCCTCGCCCGCACGGGCGATGTCGAGGACGTCATCGAGCGAGTAGGCGCGATCGCGGTTCTCGGCCAGGTCGTCCTGGATCTCGCCGGCGAAGTAGTCGGGCAGCCCGGAAGAGTGCCGCAGCAGATGACGAATGGTGATGAGATCCGTGTGGTCGCTGCCCTTG
>JAHDHM010000094.1:2512-10498 GCA_020631315.1 Acidimicrobiales bacterium | reverse complement strand
CGGCTCGCCCAGCTCGGCGGATGACCTCTGCAGCCGGCCCGAGCGAGTCCGGGACTTCGAGGTCGTCGAAGGTCCGCAGCGTCAAGAGCTCGACCGGATCGTCGATGTCGGCTCCCGGCCGTTCGCCCGTCGCCGCCTCGATCAACGTCGCGGCGAGGCTGTAGACGTCGGTACGGCCGTCCACCGGACCGGGGCGGGATCGTTCAGGTGCGGCGTACCGCCACGTACCGAGCACCAGACCGGCAGGATCGGTGAGCGACGCATGGTCGAGCGCCTGCACCAGACCGAAGTCGCCGATGCGCAACCGACCGCCCTCGTCGAACAGGAGATTGCCCGGCTTGATGTCTCGGTGCACCATCCCGCGACGGTGTGCCGCAGCCAGCCCGCTCGCGGCCTCCAGTCCGACCTTCACCACCTGCGACGGGCTCAGCACGTGGCCCGCTCCGAGCATCTGGGCGAGCGATCCTCCTCCGAGGAACTCGGTCACGAGGTAGGGGCCCTCATCCGTCGCTCCCCAGTCGTAGACCGCCACCACGTGCGGGTGGGAGAAGGCAGCAGCAGCCTGCGCCTCGGACTCGAAGCGGGTCAGGAAGGTCCGATCACGGGCCAACGCGGGCAACGGCAACTTGATGGCCACGCGACGACGCAGACGCAGATCGTCGGCCACGACGACGCGGGCCGTTCCGCCGGTACCGACCTCGGCTCGAAGCCGGTATCGCTCATCGAGGATCGTCGGCAGATCGGAGCCGAGACCGGTGACGCTCATCGGGGATCGACAGTACCGAACCTCGCCGACGGCACGCCGTCGAGCACCGACGAAGGGTCGAAGGTCACGACTGCTGGATCGACGCGATCACGTCGGCAACCGCCATGATGGAGGCGTGGCACGCCGACTCGACAAGGAACCACGTCGACAGCATCCGACGTTCACCCCCGAACCCGGCTTCCGCACCAAGTGGCTGCCTCGGATCGTGATCGGCGCCGGACTCGTGGCCGTTGCGGTGGTGTTCACCCTCGCCTTCCAGTTCGGCAACACGGGCGGCGATGACACTCCGCTCGACCAGGCTGTCGAGACGATCTTCCCGACCAGCGGTGCGCTCGAGCCGCGCCAGACTCAGGTCACGATCGACCTGGATGCGTCCTGGCAGCTCGAGTCGCTGATCATCGAGGGCGTGCCGATCGAGTTCCGTGACATCGACCTCGGTGGCGAGGCACTCGGCATCTACACGTTCCAGCCGGGACCCGGCCGCCCCATCGAGGTGTTCGACGTGGGCGAGGTCCGGGTGCTGGCCATCGTCAGCAATCGCCTCGACACGACCGAGCAGCGCACGATCAGCTGGGCCTTCACCGCCACCTGATCGACCGGGTGCCGAGAGCTCACTCCGCTGCGGCAACGCCCTCCGGCAGCTCGCCGGTCTCGAGCAGGTGGAGGAACCCGTCGCGGTCGAGCTGCGGTATGCCGAGCGACTCGGCCTTCGTGAGCTTGCTCGCGCCCGCGCCGGCCCCGACGACGAGCGCCATCGTCTTCTTCGACACCGACCCGGGCGAGGTTCCGCCGCGGTCCTTGATCGCGGCACTGGCCTCGTCGCGGGTGAATCCCTCGACCGTGCCCGTGACCACGACGGCCTTGCCCTCGAGCACCTGCGGGACATCGGCGATGTCCACTCGGTCGAGACGAACGCCCCCCGCCGCCAACTTCTCGATGACGCCTCGGTGGATCGGGTCGGCGAAGTGGTCGACGACGCTACGGGCGATGGTCGGGCCCACACCGTCGATCGCGCTGATCGCATCGACGTCGGCCTCGAGAACGGCGTCCATCGAACGGAACCGGCGTGCCACCGCCTCCGATGCCGACGGGCCGAGATGGTCGATCCCGAGGCCGATCAGCACGTCGGCCAGCGGGCGGTCGCGACTCGCATCGATGGCATCGATCAGGTTCTTCGCGGAGATCTCCCCGAAGCCCTCCAACTCCAGCAGGTCGTCGACGGTCAGCTGGTACAGATCGCCGACGTCTCGCGCCTTGCCGGTCTCCACCAACGCAGCGACGGTTCGCTCACCGAGACCCTCGATGTCCATGGCGCTGCGACCGGCGAAGTACGACAGACCGGTCTCGACCCGGGACGGGCAGACACGATTGAGGCAGTACGTGTTGGCGTCTCCGTCACCGCGGTGCAGCGGTTCGGAGCAGCGAGGGCAGTTCCTCGGGAAGCTCCACGCGACACTGTCGGCGCGTCGGGCGGCCAGCACGGGACCAACGACCTCGGGGATCACGTCGCCGGCCTTGCGGACGATCACCGTGTCGCCCGGACGGACGTCCTTGAGCGCAACTTGATCCTCGTTGTGCAGAGTGGCCATCCCGACGGTCGAGCCACCCACGAACACGGGGTCGAGCACGGCGAACGGTGTCGCCCGGCCGGTTCGACCGATCGACACCTCGATGTCGAGCAGCGTCGTGGTCTTCTCCTCGGGCGGGAACTTGAACGCGACCGCCCAGCGAGGCGCACGGCTCGTGCTGCCGAGCAGCGCACGGTGTGCGATGTCGTCCAGTTTGATGACGACGCCGTCGATCTCGTAGTCGGGACGATGTCGGTCGCGCTCCCACCGCCGACAGAACTCGTGTACCTGTGCGAAGTCGCCGAACGAGGCGATCTCGTCGTTCACCGGGAAACCGAGCTGGCGGAGCTGCCCGAAGGCGTCGACCGAGGACGTGACCTCGGGCAGACCCCGGACCTCGCCCATCTGATAGCTCCAGAACGCCAACCCACGTGCGGCGGTCACCGCGGCGTCCTTCTGCCGCAACGACCCTGCCGCCGTGTTGCGGGGATTCACGTACGCAGCCCGACCCTCCTCGGCCATGCGGCGGTTCAACGCCTCGAAGACCGACACCGGCATGTAGACCTCGCCGCGGACCTCCAGGACCTCGGGCGCACCGGCGACCTCGGAGGGGATCGACGCGATGGTCGCCACGTTGGCGGTGACGTCCTCACCGACACGACCGTCGCCACGCGTCGCCGCGTGGACCATGTGTCCGTTCTCGTAGCGAATCGAGATCGCGAGGCCGTCGAACTTCAGCTCGCAGACATAGGTCGCCGGGCCGGCACCTGCTTCCGCGAGGGCCCGGGTGATCCGCTCGTTCCAGGCGTCCAGCTCGTCGTGATCCATCGCGTTGTCGAGCGACATCATCGGGACCGCGTGGGTCACAGGAGCGAACGTCGCTCCCGGAGCAGCACCGACGACCTGCGTCGGCGACGCCGCGTCCACGAGTTCGGGGTGTGCCTCCTCGAGCTCACGCAGGCGACGGAGACCGGCATCGAAGTCGGCGTCGGGGATCGTCGGGCTGCCGTCGTAGTAGGCCGCAGCATGACCGGCGAGTTCGTCGCGCAGCCGACGGACCTCGTCGGCGACGTCGGTGACCGGTGCGTCGTCAGCCGCCGGGCTCGGCGAGTTCTGCGCCTTGTGCTCATCCACGTCGGCGACTCTAGCGACGCGGTGTGACGCCGATATCGTGCCTGCGATGTCGATCGACCGCACCACCGCACTACGGCTCGTCGCCGGGGTCGCCTGGGTCCTCACGACGGTCACGACCGGAGGGCTCATCGAGGACGCAGGCGATGGCGCCGGATCCGCGGTTCGGTGGGCCGTCGCCGTCGGTGCCTGGCTCGCCTGGGCTGCCACGGCCCTCGCGCTGGCCGTCCGCCACCCCGTGGCGCTCACGGTCGTGCGGCTCGGTGCACTCGTGGGAGTGACCGCTGCGCTCGTCGCGTCGGCCACAGGCGATCCGTCCACGGGCGAGGCCCTGGCCGCCGTCGCCCCGCCACTGGTCGCGTTGCTCGTGGTGTCGACCCGGTTGTTCGGCGAGGCGTGGATCGACGGTGCCAGCTACGGCGACGAACGCAGGTTCATGCTGAGGGCGCCGCTCGGACTACAGCTCGGTCCGATCCCATTGGCGTTGGCACTCGTCGCGGCCGGTGCGGTCACCGGACCGGCGCTGCTGCTGGCCGATCAGATCGTCGCCGGTGTCATCGGCACAGCGGTCGGTCTGCCCGTCGCCGCATTGGCTGCTCGCGCCGTCCACACCCTGCACCGACGCTGGATCGTGTTCGTGCCCGCCGGCGTCGTCGTGCACGATCACATGACCACGCGCGAACCGTTCCTCATGATCCACGGTCAGCTGGCCGACATCGATGCGGCTCCGGCCGACTACGACATCACCTCCGACGAGGTCCACGACGGCACCGGCCACGCGCCGGGTCTCGTGATCGAGATCGACCTCGAGAAGCCCGTCGAACTCGTCCGTCGTCCCGCTGGTGGCGGGATCGCCGAGGCCGTCAGCCGCCGCAGCATCGCGGTAGTGCCCACCCGACCCGTCGCTGTCGTGGAGGAGTTCAGGTCGCGGCGGGATCGGCGTCGAGCCCCTCGGCGCTGACGATCGCGCCGCCCACGACGAACTGCCCCACCGACGGGTCGTCTCGGTAGAACACGACCGACTGGCCGGGGGCGACCCGACGCTGCGGCTCCTCCCACCGGAACACCCGGCCGTCGAGGTGCCCGGGCATCGGACGGCCGTGTGCCGACACCTGCGCGAGCAGTCGGCCGGCGACCGGCGCGCCGGTCCAGTCCTGGCGCGGGCGTCGGCCGTACCGACCACCACACGGCGCTTGGGCACGTCGACGTGCACCGCGTAGCGACGGTCGCCTGCACCGCCGAGATCGAGGCCGCGGCGCTGACCGATCGTGACCAGCTCGACGTGCTCCACCGAACCGACGACGGCGCCGTCCGTGTCGACCAGCTCACCCGCGTGCAGCTCGCCTCGTCGACCGAGGAAGTCGGCGCGACCTCCGGTCGAGCTGATGAAGCACACGTCTTGGCTGTCGGGCTTGCCTGCGGTGCGGAGCCCGAGCCGACTGGCGTGCGCTCTGACCTCGTCCTTCGTCATGGCGCCGAGCGGGAACTCACACGACGCCAGTTCGTCCTCGTCGAGCATGTGGAGCACGTAGGACTGGTCCTTGGCCGAGTCCGCCGACCTCGCGAGCCGAGGCCGACCGGCGACCTCCACGAGACGGACGTGATGGCCCGTGACCAGACGGTCGAACCCGAGCACACGAGCGCGTTCGAGCAGGCGATCGAACTTGATGTGGCGATTGCATTCGACGCACGGGTTCGGGGTGAGCCCCTCGAGGTGCGCCTGGACATAGGGCTCGACGACGTGGCGATCGAAGTCGTCGCCGAAGTTGAACACGTGGTGCGCGATACCGAGCTGCTGTGCGACGCGGCGGGCGTCGTCGACGTCGGAGACCGAGCAACACCCCGAGTCGGACTCGCCACCCCAGAGCTTCAAGGTGACGCCGGTGACCTCGTGACCGGCCTCGACCATCAGCGCTGCCGCGACCGACGAGTCCACGCCGCCCGACATGGCGACCATGATCTTCGACATCAGGCGCCCAGTCGCTCGAGGCAGCGGGGCAACGCCTCCACCAGGACGTCGACGTCGCTGTCGGTCGACGAATGGGACATCGACAACCGAAGGGCGCCCGCCGCCTCGCGGTCCGACCGCCCCATCGCGACGAGGACGTGCGAGGGCTGTAGTGCACCGCTCGCGCACGAGGACGCGGCCGACGCCATGACACCGGCGTCTTCGAGCAGGACCAACAGGGCCTCGCTCTCGACCGGTGTCGTGAGATGGCAGATGCCCGGCACCCTCGAACTCGGCTCGACGGTGACCGCAGCGCCGGTCGTGGCGGCCATCGCCATGATGCGCTCCGACAGTGCCGTCAGGCGGTGCCACTGATCGGTTCGCTCCGCTGCAGCAGCCTCGAGCGCCACGGCGAAGGCCACGGCGGCAGCGACGTTCTGGGTGCCCGGTCGCCGTTCGTGTTCCTGACCACCGCCCCGAGTGACCGGATCGATGTCCACACCGTCGCGGATGGCGAGCACGCCGCAGCCGCGCGGACCACCGAACTTGTGACCGGCCAGGCTCATCGCGTCGACCGACGTGAACACCTGCCGCAGGTCCAGCCAGTTGGCCGCCTGCACGCCGTCGGTGTGCAGCACTGCCTCCGGCAGCCGCTCGCGAACGACAGCGGAGATGGTCGCGAGATCGGCGATCACGCCCGTCTCGTTGTTCACCGCCATCGCGGACACGACCCCCAGGTCGGTGTCGGCGAGCGCATCGAGGTCGAGGTGGCCGTCGCGCCCGACCGGGAGCACCTCGCCGCCCAGGTGCACGACGGGGTCGAGCACCGCGTGATGCTCGGTGGCCGGACAACCAGGTCGGCCGTGGCGGGCGCTCAGACCGACGATCGCGAGGTTGTCGGCCTCGGTGCCGCCACTGGTGAACACGATGCCGTGCGGCGAACAGCCGAGCACTGCGGCGACTCGATCACGAGCGTCCTCGAGCGCCGCGCGCGCCTGCCTGGCGACTCGGTGCGCGCCGGACGGGTTGCCGTGGTGCTGCTCCAGATGCTCGACCATCGCGGCGAGCGCGGCCGGCCGCATCGGCGTCGACGCCGCGTGGTCCAGGTAGGCGATCGCCGGCGAGTCGGGTCCGGAGTCCATCCCGAAAGGCTAGGGCTTCGCGTCCCTGGCTCGACGCGGGTCAGGTGCCGACGCCGGATCAGGTGCCGACGCGATGGGACCCGGCAGCAGCGCGGGCCTCCACCACTGCCTGCAGATGTTCTCCGTACGTCCAGCTCTCGGGTCGTTTCACGCCGAGACGCTGCGCGAAGCGGTCCGACATCGTCCGAGCAAGGTGCAGCTGCGCGCCCCCGCTCAGCTCGCCGCCACGCGACAACAGCGCCATCGCCACGTCGATCTCGTCGTCGGTCAGGCGGCGCAGATCCATCTCGAGTGGCAACCGCCGTGTGAACTGTGGCCGATCGGCAGCGAGGTCATGGAGCGATCGCGACGGCAGTCGAACCGCCATGGTCCCCGCCGCCAGATCGCCGAGCCGTTGACCTCGCTCGGAGGACAGGATCGCTGCGGCGCCGGCGAAGCCAGATGTCGCGAACAGGTCGATCAGCAGCATCATCGCCCGGATGGCGGCCTGCCGGAATCGGAGGGGGCCGCCGTCGAGCGACACGATCTTGATGTTGGCGGCACGATGTCCGAAGGTCCGGCGGCCGCCCATCATCTCCATGGCGACCGGATAGACGAAGATCGTGGCGAACCCGGTCACGGCGAACAGAGCGAACACCGCGCCTTCGGAGAGCGCCGGGCCGATCACACCGATCACCGTGATCGCGCCGAGGAGCACACCGAACTGGATGCCGGTGTCGACGATCCGGCTGACGATGCGAGACCCGATCCCGACCGGCGAGTACTGCAACAGCACGCCCTCGGGCGTCACGATCGCACCCGGAGGGACCGTCGAATTCGCTTGGCGCTCGGCTCTCGAGGTCGCTTCCACCGCAGCGTGCGTCGTCACGACCTCGACGGTAGCGGCCGCGACGAGACGCCATCACGTAGCGTGGGAGACGCGTGCTCGTCGAGGACTTCGTTCGAACTCGGCTCCCGCAGTGGGAGCGTCTGCAGTTGCTGGTGGACCAGCGACGGCGCAGTGCTGCAGAGATCGACGAGATGATCGATCTCTACCACCGGGCGTCGACCGATCTCTCCGCTGCACGCACGAGTCTCCGGGACCCGCAGCTCATCGACGCCTTGACGGCACTGGTCGGTGCCGCGAACGGCGCGATCTACGGGTCGGGAGGATCCGTCCGACGGTCGCTCGGCCGGTTCTTCTCCGAGATGTTCCCGGCGGCGGTGTACAGCCATCGCTGGCGCATCGCGTTCGCGACGGCGCTGTTCCTGCTGCCGGCGCTCGTGTTCGGCGTGTGGATCTCCAACTCGGATGCCGCACTCGAAGCCACGGCGGACCCTGTCACGCGGGCGGCCTACGTCGAGACCGAGTTCGAGGACTACTACTCCTCCGAGCCGGCCGAGCAGTTCTCCACCGAGGTGTTCGTGAACAACGTCCAGGTCGCGTTCCTC
>JAHDHM010000094.1:0-2502 GCA_020631315.1 Acidimicrobiales bacterium | reverse complement strand
CGCGTTCGCGCTCGGCATCACGTTCGGCCTCGGTACGGCCTACGTGCTGTTGCTGAACGGGGCGCTCCTCGGATTCGCGGGCGGGCTCTTCCATGCTGCAGACGCGGCGCCGCGTTTCTGGGGCTTGATCCTGCCGCACGGGCTGCTCGAGATCTCGGCCATCGTGGTCGCCGGCGGTGCCGGCCTGGCCCTGGGCATGGCGATCGTCGCGCCGGGAGACCTGACCCGGGGCGCGTCCGCTGCGGCCGAGGGGCAGCGCGCCGCGACCGTCGTGCTCGGCCTCATCCCGGTGTTCGGCGTCGCGGCGATCATCGAAGCCTTCGTCACACCGTCACCGCTGTCCACCGCCGCGCGGGTGACCATCGGCGTGCTCGCGTTCGTGGCGTTCTGGATCTACACGCTGTTGTGGGGTCGGTCGGCGTCGCTGCGTGGCGTCACCGGCCACCTGACCAGCCACCGCGCCCGACGCACCAGCGCGATCGACCAGCGGCCGACTCAGACCCGGCGTTTCGACAGCAGGTAGTCGTCGACGAGGCGCGGCCCGAGCTCGCCGGCCGGAGCGTCGATCACCTTGATCCCGAGCGTCTCGAACGCAGCGATGGCGCGGCGCCGAGCCGTCAGCGCACCGAGTGCTGCGGTCTGCAGATGAGCCCCGGTCGCATCCGACGGCGGCACCGCGAGCATCTCGTCGGCTGCCGAGGAGCGTACCGCTCCCACCACCACGTCGTGGCGCAGCGTCAGGGCCCGAACCGCCGGCGCCATCGACGCCTCGACCACCTGCGGGTGCAGGTCGGTCAACAAGATGATCGTCGTGCGTCGTCGTAGGCGGGCCAGCAGTTCGGCGGCCATCTTGGCGTAGTCCGTCTCGGCGAGCACCGGCTCGAGGTCATAGATGCTGTCGATCAGGCGACCGAGATGGCGATGACCCCGCGAGGGGGCGATCGGATCGTGCACCTGCTGATCGACCGCGAACAGTCCGAGGCGGTCGCCGATGTGGTCCGCGACCGTGGCCAGGCCCATCACCGCGTCCATCGCATGCTCGATGCGAGGGATTCCGTCGGCCTTGGCCGCCATCAGACGGCCGTTGTCGAGCACGACGTGCATCGTCTCGTGCTCTTCGGCACGGTACGTCCGCACGATGGCCCGACCGGAACGGGCGCTCGCCGACCAGTCGATGTGCCGAAACTGGTCGTCGGGGGTGTACTCGCGGAGTTGGTCGAACTCCGTCCCGCCGCCGAACGCCCTCACCGATCGACTGCCGACGTCGAGCAGGCTCGCACGCTGTCGACGCAGCTCGATCTCTCGCCGGGTCAGGAACGCCGGGACGATCTTCACGGTCTGTGGCATCGACCGAGCCCGCTGACGTCGCATCAGACCCCATGGCCCGGTGGTGCGGACGACGACCTCGTCCAACTCGAAGCGCCCACGACGCGTCGGGGTCACCCCCACGTCCACCTCGACCTTCGAGGCAGCAGGCACCTCGACAGCCGCCCGGCGATGTGATCCCCACGACGGCGGGAACGAGTCGGCGACTGCCACGTGCAACGAACGCGACGACGGGTGCTGCAGCATCCACCGCGCCGTCGTCGACGTGCCGGTGACGATCGACGACGGCACCACCCGTTCGACGGTGATCGCGTCGGGCGAGCCGGCCCGTCGAGCATCGACGGCAGACGCCACCAACCAGACGATGACGCCGGCGAGTACCCCGACAGACCATCGCCCGTCGGCGACGGTGACCAGCGCGCCGATCACGGCGGTGGCAGCGAGCCCGACCCCGGCGCGGGGTCCGAACCAGATCACCGGGGAACCGGGACCTCGTGCAGCAGGGTGTCGAGCACGCTGTCGGAGGTGCCACCGTCGAGCAGGACATCGGGGCGCAGCCGGAGACGGTGACGCATCACCGGGCGGGCCATCGCCTGCACCTCGTCCGGCGTCACGAAGTCGCGCCCGATCCACCAGGCCCACGCCTTCGCCGCGTGCAACAACATGGCCGCACCACGCGGCGAGACACCGAGCTCGATCGCTCCATGGCCACGCGTCGCAGCGACGAGGTCCACCACGTACCGCAGCACTCGATCGTCCACCGAGATCGACCTGACCTCGGCAGCGGCAGCAGCGAGGTCCTCCGCCGACGCCACACGACCGACACCCATCGACGACGGGTCGGTCGCGTCGTCACGTTCATGATGGCGGCGCAGGATCTCCATCTCGGCGTCCGCGGATGGATAGTCGACCATCAGCTGGAACAGGAACCGATCCAGCTGTGCCTCGGGCAACGGATAGGTGCCCTCGTACTCGATGGGGTTCTGGGTCGCCACCACGACGAACGGCATCGGCAGCGGACGGGTCTCGCCTCCGACCGACACCTGTCGTTCCTGCATTGCTTCGAGAAGGGCCGACTGGGTCTTCGGCGGGGTCCGGTTCAGTTCGTCGGCCAACAGGAGGTTGGTGAACACCGGACCTTCGCGAAACTCGAAGCGACCCGATGCGTCGAGCACG
>JAHDHM010000093.1:518-10519 GCA_020631315.1 Acidimicrobiales bacterium | reverse complement strand
CGAAGCAGAAGGAGAGCTTGCCCGGCTGGCCGTGTGTGGCCCGGTCGACCTCACCGGGGCGGCCGCCACCGACGTTGCGCACCACGAGCTGCACCGCACGGCCGATGGTGGCGTTGGCCCGGTTGCCCTGGCCGAGGGCGTTGCCGCCGTGGTTCATGCCGATGCGGTCGCGGATCGGACCGTTCACGATCAACACCGGTCCTGCGGGCATCGTCGTGGCCAGCACGCCGTGCATGTTGAACTCGTCGGTGCACACCGCTTCGACGCCGGCGATGACGACAGGCAGGTACTCCGGCTTGCAGCCGGCCATGACCGCGTTGATGGCGATCTTCTCGACGGTCACCTCAACGAGGTCCGGCGGAACGACGGTCACCACGTCCTGAGGGTCTCGGGTGGTTCCTTCGAGCATCGCCAGGACGCGCGCCTCGGTCGGCGGGACGAGGGGCAGGCCGTCGGACCAGCCGCGGTCGAACATCGCCTCGATCTCGTCCTCGAGGACGGCGAACTCGACTCGGCGGGCGTGCAGCTTGGAGCCGGTGAACCGGACCCGGAGCTCGTCGACACGGTCGGGGTCAACGGACAGCGATCCGCAGCCGGGCCGCCAGTCGGGGAGGTCGACACCGAGCTCGCCGACGCCGGTGAAGCTCTCCCACTGTTCACGGGACCAGCCGACGATGCGTCCGGTCTCGGCGCCGTCGCCGACACGCAGGAGCGTGGGCACGGTCTCGATCTCGTGGTGCCAGCTGACGCTGAGGTCGGTGTCGTGGATCGCGTCGACGCCGGCGGGGAACGACGGGTCGTCCTGCACGTACACCGTCAGGTCCGCCCTCGACGCCAGGTCGGCCAGCACCGGCTCGACCAGCACACAGGTCGGGCAGTCCCGCTTGACGACGGCGACGATGCCGTCGGGCAGTGTCGGAGCGGTGGTCACGAGGCCCCCAGGAAGTCGAGGATGGCGGAGTTGACGACGTCGGGACGCTCAAGGTGCAGGAAGTGACCGGCGTCGGCGACCTCGAGGTAGGCCGAGCCCTCCGAGAGGTCGGCGTCGACGCCGGCGGCGACCTCGACACCGATGCAGCCGTCGTCCACACCGTGCAGATACAGCGTCGGCTGCGGAGGTGGTGTGGCTCCGGCCTGTTCCCATGCGGCGAGATCCGATGACTGCAGCTCGGGCTGGAACGTCGCGCGGTAGTAGCCGAGCGTCGCGGCGAGGTGCCCTTCCGGCGTCACGCAGTCGATGAAGTGCTGCACGTCGGCGGCGTTGTCGTAGCCGGGCGACCAGTCCGACCACAGCCCGCGGATGAAGGCGTGACCGTCGTGGGGAACCACCATCTCCGACAGCGGATGTTGGAAGAAGAACATGTAGGACGAGCGACGCGCCTGCGCGTACGTGAAGAACGCAGCACCGACACGGCCCGCCGGTGGCACGGCCATCGTCACGACCTTCGACCACCGCTCCGGTTCCTTCGCCGCGGCGATGTAGGCCGCACCGGCACCCCAGTCGTGCCCGATGATGACTGCGTCGCCGTCACCGCCGAGTGCCTCGTGGAGTCGGCAGGCGTCGCGGCCGCGTGCCCCGGACTGATACAGCCCGTCAGGTGCCAGACCCGAGGGTGCGTATCCCCGGGTGAACGGAGCGACGGCTCGGAACCCGGCGTTCGCCAGTTCGGGCAGCAGGTGGCGCCACGTGTGTGCCGAGTCCGGGAACCCGTGGAGGCAGACCGCGAGTGGTCCAGAGCCCATCTCCAGCCACTCGACGTGCAGCCCGTCGAGCTCGGTGCTGCCGATCGTGAAACCGTGGTCGTCCACGACACCCCCTCATCCCCGTCGAGACAGTAACGGCGTGGTCGTCGACGAACGAAGCCGAGCGGGGAAGGGTCCGGTCGGCGAAAGACAGTGATCAGTCGGCCGTGTGTCCTTGAAAGACGTGCACGTCCTTCCGATGGTCCCTCGTGAGTCGAGATCAACAGCAGTTGCAGCAGATGCTCGACCTGATGCTTCGCCGTGCGGTGGAGGTCGGGGCGTCCGATGTGCATCTCAAGGTGGGATCGAAGCCGCGTATGCGAGTCAACGGCGATCTCTACGCGGTGAAGTCCGAGGAGCCACTCGAGGCCACCGAGACGGAGAAGTTGGCGGATCTGATCCTGCCGGACCACGTCGTCGAGACCTTCCGCAACACCGGTGACGCCGACTTCGCCTACTCCGACCCGAACGTCGGCCGGTTCCGTGTCAACGCCTTCCGCCAGCGTGGCTCTGTCGGGCTCGTCCTACGGCACGTGACCTACGGCGTCCCGTCGATCTCTGATCTCCGGCTCCCCCGCGTCGTCCAGCGACTGGCCGAGGAACCGCGTGGCCTCGTGCTCGTGACGGGTCCGACCGGCTCGGGCAAGACCACGACCCTCGCCGCGATGATCGACCACATCAACGCCACTCGGAACTGCCACATCGTGACCATCGAGGATCCGATCGAGATCCTGCACAAGGACCGGCGTGGCTCGATCAACCAGCGTGAGATCGGTCTCGACTCGGCGTCGTTCGCGACCGCGATGCGCGCCGCACTGCGCCAGGACCCCGACGTGATCCTCGTCGGCGAGATGCGCGATCCCGAGACCGTCACCGCCGCGCTCCAGGCCGCCGAGACCGGCCACCTGGTGCTGTCGTCGTTGCACACCACCGACGCCAGCGAGACGGTCAACCGCATCATCGAGTTCTTCCCGCATCAGCAGCACGACCAGGTCCGTGCGACGCTGGCGTCATCGCTGCGCGGCACCTTGGGCCAGCGGCTCGTGACCACGACCGACGGCGAGGGCCGGGTCCCGGTCTGCGAAGCGATGGTGATGACCGGACGCATCGGTCAGGCGATCGTCGACGGCGAGAAGTCGGCGTCGCTCGCCGACCTGATCGCCGAGGGCGACTACTACGGCATGCAGACGTTCGACCAGGGCCTTGCCGCGCTGGTCGCCAACCGGAGCATCACGGTCGAGACGGCGATGGCTGCCGCCTCGCGACCTCACGACCTGCGGGTCGCGCTCGAGCGGACGGGTGTGCTCGACCACCGCGGCAACCATCGTCCGTCGGTGTCGGAACACCTCTCGGCACCAATGGCTTGACCGAGTCCGGGTGGCTTGACCGAGTCCGGGTGGCTTGACCGAGTCCCGATGTGACGCGTGTCTCTTGAGCGGCGTCGCTGAGCGTTCCTAGCCTCTCGCAACGCCTCGAAGCAGCGATCCCGCGCTCTGTCGAGGCTTCCGCAGAGGGGGAGAGCGATGCAGGTCAGGTTCCACGGCGTGCGCGGATCGACGCCTGCCATCGGAGCTGACACGCGTCGCTACGGCGGCAACACCGCCTGTGTCGAGGTCATCGCCGACGGGTGTCCGCCGATCGTGATCGACCTCGGAACCGGGGTGCGTCAGTACGGCGAATCGCTCGATGGTCCGTTCGAGGGTGTGCTGCTGCTCAGCCACCTCCACTGGGATCACATCCAGGGCCTGCCGTTCTTCGGGCCCGTGATGCAGCCGGGTGCCCGGGCTCGGCTCATCGGCCCGCCACAGCCGGATGAGGGTTCACTGCACGCTGCGCTGGCCAAGGTCGTCACACCACCCTTTTTCCCGGTGCCGTTGGCCACGCTGTGCTCGGGCGTGACCATCGAGGAGCTCGACCGCGCGTCGGTCACGATCGGTGAGGCGGTCGTCACCGCCGCCCGCGTCGACCACCCCGGCTCCACGAACGCGTATCGGATCGATCACGGTGGGGCCTCCGTCGCGTACGTCTCCGACCATCAGGAGCCCGCAGACGGCGTGATCAGTCCGGAACTGCTCGAGCTGATCGCCGGTGTCGACCTGCTCATCCACGACGCGCAGTACACCCGCGACGAGTTCGCGGCCAAGGCCGACTGGGGACATTCGACCGTCGACTTCGCCGTGGCCGTGGCACAGGCTGCCGGCGTCTCGCGTCTGGCGCTGTTCCATCACGACCCCGCTCGCGACGACGACGGTGTCGACGAACTGCTCGTCACCGCGCGTTCGCTCGCCGGACTCGGTGGGCCCGAGGTGATCGCAGCCGCCGAAGGGCTCGTCGCTGCGGTGCGACCTTCGCTGGAGCGGGTCTCACGATGAGCTCGTCGCCCTGCGTGTGATGTCGCATCACGTTCAGGTCTCGTCGGGGCGGAAACCCTGCGTCAGGTGTGAAGTGCCGACCACTGGGTGTGGTTCACTGGTCACCATGGTGTGGCCCGTCCAAGCGCAAGAAGGTCGCGGTGCCTGAGCTGCCCCGCCTCGAGGGCGACGAGGAACTCAATCGGACGGAGCGACGGCGTCGGGAGACCCACCATTCGTTGCTCGAGGCGACGCTGCGCCTGTTGATCGACGAGGGCGTCGCCGGCTTCTCGGTGACCGACGTCGTCGACCGAGCCGATGTCGCAGGTGGCACGTTCTACAACCACTTCGGTGACCGTGACGAGGCCATCCGAGAGGTCGTCGGTCGCATCGTGGCCGACAACAGCGCCCGCGTCGCGGAGCTCGCCGGCGACGACCCGCTCGACGGGTTCATCGCGACCTGGCTGGTGAACGCCCACCGCTCGATGACGGATCTCGACTTCGCCCGGATGGTCGACAACGTCATCCACAGTCACATCTGGCCGATGGCCGATGCGCCGCCTCCTGCGCTGGTGCAGCTGCAACGAGCCCGCGCGATGGGCCGCGTCCGGTGTACCGAGAACGAGGTCGAGGTCTGCTACCTGCTGGTCGCCGGCCTCGCCAGCGGACATGCGAAGGCAGCGCTCGCGGGTGTCGCCGCGGACCTCTCGGAGCTGAGCGGCCCGGTCGTCGCGACGATGGCGTCGGTGCTCGGAGCCGACGAGCAGGCGTTGACGGAGACCGTCGACCGGATGATGCCCGCCTTGCTCGGCGTCGACGCCTGAGCGCTCGTCGCCGCTGCGGTCGGCTGTAGAGTCTCGCCGCAGCCGCAGACCTGGAGCAGCACCGTGAGCGACCATCCCGAGATCGACCCCGGCGACTTCCGCACGGCCCTCGGCCACTTCCCGACGGGGGTCACCGTCGTCACCGCGGCCGGAGTGTCGGGGCCCGTCGGCATGGCCATCGGCTCGTTCACGTCGGTGTCCCTCGATCCGCCGCTCGTCGGGTTCCTCCCCGGACGGACCTCGGGCTCATGGGCGCAGATCCGGGAGTCGGGGTCCTTCTGCGTGAACGTCCTCGCCGCCGACCAACTCGAGCTGTGCGGTGTCATGGCGAGCCGCTCCGAGGACAAGTTCGACGGGCTGGACTGGACCGCGGGCCCGACCGGCTCGCCGGTGCTACCTGGTGTGGTCGCGTGGATCGACTGCACGATCGACGCCGTCCACGAAGCCGGTGATCACGACATGGTGATCGGACGCGTGCAGCAGCTCGAGGTGGCTGACGCCGAGGCCGCGCCGATGGTGTTCTTCAAGGGTCAGTACGGCACGTTCGGCTGAGCGCGGGCCTCATGGGCGTGCTCCTCGAGATCACGTTCGGCGTGATCTTCGTCGCGTCGGGTGCGCTCAAGTGGCGTGACCCGTCCTGGCCGGCGGCCGCTCAGGCGCTCGGCACGCCGAGCTCGCTCGTCCATCTGGTGCCGCCGGTCGAGCTGGTCGTCGGCAGCATCATCATCGCCGGGATCGGCGCGCCACTCGGAGTGTGGGCGGGTCTGACGCTGCTGGTGGTGTTCACGGGCGCGCTCGTGCGAGTCGTAGGGCGTCCTGATCCGCCGGTGTGCGCCTGTTTCGGCGCGTGGTCGGCGGCGCCGGTCAGCTGGCGCTCGATCGCCCGCAATCTCGGCTTCGTTGCGCTCGGGTTGGCTGCGCTCACCGTCTGATCGACAGATCTCGGGATCGCGCTTGGCAGCGCTGGATCCCTCCTCTACTGTCGTGAATCCCACGGAGAGTGGTCGATCAGCCACGAATAACCAAGATTCGGGCCCTGAAACTCACTCTCCGCAGTTCACACGTAGCTATCGGAGGATCCCGCCGTGGAGTTGAGCCATCTCTCGGAATCGACCGTCCTGTCGGACGCGCTGGCCGATGTCGCCCAGACCAGGGAGCGCAGTCGGCTGTCGCGTGTCGGTCGCGTGGCGATGGTCCTCGGCGTGATCGCCGCGTGGGCCTGGTGGCGGATGCTGTCGGGCCAGTCGTTCTGGCCGGGTCTCCCCGACATCGACATCCCCGCGTTCTACGTCTTCCCGGCGATCCTGATCATCGTGCTCGGCATCGCGCTGCTCGGCCCGCTGCTGATGGCCGGTCGATCGCCGCATGTGACGTACCACCCGAGCGAGATCGACGTCACCGTCGACGACGTCAAGGGCATCGACACGGTGAAGGAGGAGGTCGTCCGTTCGATGAACCTCTTCCTCGCGCACAAGACCTTCCAGAACCAGATGGGTGGCACGCCTCGTCGCGGCATCTTGTTCGAGGGTCCGCCCGGAACCGGCAAGACCTACATGGCTCGCGCCATGGCCGGCGAAGCCGGTGTGCCGTTCCTGTTCGTGTCGAGCTCGGCGTTCCAGTCGATGTACTACGGGCAGACGAACCGCAAGATCCGGTCGTACTTCCGTGAGCTGCGTAAGGCCGCTCGCAAGGAAGGCGGCGCGATCGGCTTCATCGAGGAGATCGACGCCATCGGCGGCTCCCGCTCGGGCATGGGCTCAGGTCGGGGTGAGGGCGTGACCGGTGTCGTGAACGAGCTGCTGATCCAGCTCCAGTCGTTCGACGAGCCGACGATGGGCACCAAGTTCGCGAACTTCTTCGTCGACCGGGTGAACCGTCTGCTCCCGCCGGAACGCCAGATCGCGAAGCGTCGTGCCGCAGCGGCCAACATCCTCGTGGTCGCCGCGACCAACCGTGCCGCCGACCTGGATCCGGCGCTGCTGCGTCCCGGTCGCTTCGACCGCTCGATCTACTTCGGCCTCCCGGGACGTGCGGGTCGCCGCGACATCATCGACTTCTACCTCGGCCGCAAGGCCCACGGCCCCACCCTCGACGACGAAGGTCGCCGTGACGCACTCGCAGCGATGACGATGGGCTACTCGCCGGTCATGATCGAGCATCTCTTCGACGAGGCGCTCGTCTGGGCGCTGCGCGACGGCCGTGAGGCGCTCGAGTGGGGTGACCTGCAGCAGGCCAAGATGACCGAAGAGCTCGGTCTGACCGAGCAGGTGACCTACACCGAGGCCGACCGTCGCACCATCGCCACGCACGAGGCGGGCCACGCCGTCGTCGCCCACCTGATGGGCGCCGGCCGCAAGCTCGAGGTGCTCTCGATCATCAAGCGCAAGGACGCGTTGGGCCTTCTGGCCCACAGCGAGTCCGAGGAGCGGTTCACCAAGACCCGTTCGGAGATCGAGTCCGGCATCGACATCGCCTTCGGCGGCATGGTCGCAGAGGAGCTGTGGTTCGGTGAGTCCGGCAGTGGGCCCGGCGGCGATCTCGCTGCCGCCACCAAGGCCGCAGCGACCATGGTGGGTGCGCTCGGTCTCGGTCCCCGCTTGATCTCGTTTGAGGCGGCCAACATGGGCAACGGTGCCGATGTCGTGGCCAAGACCCTCGCGTCGGACTCGGGCCGTGAGGCCACGGAGGAGATCCTCCAGGCTCGCAAGGCCGCGGTCACCGAGCTGCTCGGTCGGAACCGTCACCTGGTCGAGGCGCTGCGCGATGCGCTCCTCGAGCGTGAGGAGCTCATCGGTGAGGAGATCCTCGCCGTGCTCGCTCAGGCCGCCGACGTGCACGACAAGGCCGTCGTCGACCTGACCTGACCTCCCTCCTCGCCGCAGGGCGAGCCGGGATCCTCAGCTTTCGCCGACGCAGTCGAGCACGAAGGCCAGGATCCCGGCTTCGTCGCGCCAGGCGTCGTAGCGGCCCGACGGGCCGCCGTGACCGGCACCCATCTCGGTCTTCAGCACGAAGCGCTGCCGGCCCGTCGCGGTCGTGCGGAGCTTGGCGATCCACTTGGCGGGCTCCCAGTAGGAGACCCTCGGGTCGTTCAGGCCTGCAGTCGCGTACACCGGCGGGTAGTCGATCGCCGCGACGTTCTCGTAGGGGGAGTAGGCGGTCATCCAGCCGTAGGCGTCGGCCTCTTGGGGGTTGCCCCACTCGTCGTACTCGGTGATGGTCAGCGGCAGCGTCGGGTCGAGCATCGTGTTGACGTTGTCGACGAACGGCACCTCGGCCACCGCGCCGGCCAGCTTCTCGGGTGCGAGGTTGAGCACGGCGCCGACGAGCAGGCCGCCGGCCGAGCCGCCACGGACCACCATGCGGTCGGCGCTCGCCCATCCGGTCGCTGCGAGGTGGTCGATGACGGCCACGGTGTCGGAGAACGAGTGGTGCTTGTGCTCCATCTTCCCGTCGTCGTACCAGGCGCGGCCGAGTTCGCCGCCGCCTCTGACGTGGGCCAGGGCGAACACCATGCCGCGGTCGAGCAGCGACAGGCGTGCCACGGAGAACCCGGCGGGCATGATCGTCTCGTACGACCCGTAGGCGTAGACCACGGCCGCGGCGCTGCCGTCGACCGGGGTGTCGCGGTGTCGGACGACGCTGACGGGGACGAGGGTGCCGTCGGCGGCGGGGGCCATGAGGCGTTCCGAGACGTAGTCGGCGGGGTCGTGGCCGCCGACCACCTCTTGTTGCTTGAGCAGCGTGACCTCGCGGGTGTCGATGTCGATCTCGAACACCGAGTTCGGGGTCACCATCGAGGTGTAGCCGTACCGGTAGCGCCGGCTCATCCAGTCGACGTTGGACACCCCACCGGTCTCGAAGATCGGTTCGGGGAAGTCGAGGTCGAAGCGTTCGCCGGTGTCGAGCATCCACACCGACACCTGAGGCACGTTGTCGCGGCGCCGTGTGATGACGAGGTGACGGTCGTAGGCGTCGACGTCGTCGAGGCGAACGCCGGGTTCGTGCGCCAGCAGCTCGGTCCAGTTGGCTTGGCCGGGTCGGTCGACGGGATCAGGAATCGGTCACCGTGGTGTTCGACGCGGTACTCGTGGCCTTCCCGTCGTGGCTCCACGACGACGGCGGGAGACGTCGGGTCGGTGGCGTCGACGACGCGCGTCTCCGACGTGGTCTTCGAGTCGGAGCTGATGACGATGTACTGCTCCGACCTTGTGGCGCCGAGCCCGACCCAGTAGCGGTCGTCGGTCTCGTGGTGGACGACGGTGTCGTGGGCCGGGTCGGTGCCGAGGCGGTGGAGCAGGACCCGGTCGGCTCGCTGCATCTCGTCGGCGAGCGTGTAGAAGAGCGCCGTCGAGTCGGCAGACCATGCGAGGCCGTAGGTGAGGCCGTCGATCCGGTCGACGAGCGTCTCGCCGGAGGCGAGATCGATGATGCGCAGCTCGTACTGTTCGTCGCCGTCGTGGTCGGTGGTGACGGCGAGGAGCTGATGGTTCGGGCTGACCGCCATGTCGCCAAGGGCGAAGTAGTCGCTGTCACCGGCCGCGACGTTCTCGTCGAACAGGAGCTGATCGATCCCGTCGGGAGCGCCACCGGCGTCCGCCTGGCGGACGTGGATGCCGTACTGGGCGCCTTCCTCGGTGCGTGAGATGTACCACCACGGGCCCTTGCGGACCGGCACGGACATGTCGGTCTCGTTGATGCGGCCCTTGATCTCCTGGAAGAGCGTCTCGGCCAGCGGCGCCAGCGGTGCGAGCAGCTCGTCGGCGTGGTGGTTCTCGGCGGTGAGGTAGGCGATCGTCGCCGGGTCCTCACGGTCTCGGAGCCAGAACCACGGATCATCGACGGACGTGCCGTGGATGGATCGGGTGTGGGCCCGCTGTTCGGCGAGCGGTGGTGTGGGCGAGGCGCCGGCAGCTGCGTTCATCGGGGCGCCACGGTACCGGCGTGGCGGCACCGAATCGCCGCCGCGTCGGCGGAGGGGCTGGGTCGGCCTCTCGGTGGCCGGCAGGTGATCCGGTAGCGTCCGCGCCATGGTACGCGCGCGGCGACCTCGAACCCACGAGCGACCCCACCGCCCCAGCCG
>JAHDHM010000093.1:0-508 GCA_020631315.1 Acidimicrobiales bacterium | reverse complement strand
TACATCCATCCGGATGCGACGGTGATCGGGGACGTCCGCATCGGTGCCGAGTCCTCGGTGTGGCCGGGAGCGGTCCTGCGTGGCGACGACGGCCACATCATCATCGGGGAGCGCACGTCGATCCAGGACGGCACCGTCGTCCACACGACGGCGTTCACGCCGACGACGGTCGGAAACGACTGCGTGGTGGGGCATCTCGCGCATCTCGAGGGGTGCATCGTCCACGACGGGGCGCTCGTCGGGTCGAACTCGACGGTGCTGCACCTCGCAGTCGTGGAGTCCGGCGCGCTGGTCGGTGCGAATGCGCTCGTTCCCGGCGGCATGAGAGTGCCGTCCGGGGCGATGGCGCTCGGTGTGCCCGCGAAGATCCGTGAGAACGCCGTCGACGCCGAGCAGATGATCGTGCCGGGTGCGGTCAGCTACCGCGAGCGCGGCCACCGGTTCCGCGAACATCTGCGTCGCCTGGACTGACGCGGAAATCGATTGCGGATTCACGCCATCGGCTGGG
>JAHDHM010000092.1:7563-10543 GCA_020631315.1 Acidimicrobiales bacterium | reverse complement strand
TCTCGTCGTTCTCGGACGCATCCGTCAGCTCGCCGAGCGGCATCCCGATCATCTGGTCCTGGTCGATGCGCCCGCAGCGGGCCATGCGCTCGCCTTCCTGCGAACGCCACGGGACATGCTCGACACCGTCGACGACGGGCGGCTCGCCGACCAAGCTCGGCAAGGGCTCGACTTCCTGTCCGACCACGACCGCTGTTCCGTCACCCTGGTGACCCTTCCGCAGGCGACACCGATCTCCGAGCTCGTCGAGACGGCGTTCGCGATCGAGGACGAGTTGGGCGTGGCCCTCGGACCCGTGGTCGTCAACGCGGTCGAACAACCCGTCGACGACGAAGCGCCAACCGATCCGGTGGGAGCGATGGCGCACGCCTTCTTCTCGGACCGCCTGGCCTCTGAACGCGACCAGCTGGCTCGGATGGCTGCCGACCTCCCGCTGCCATGGGCCTCTCTACCTCGCCAGGCCGGGCCCGTCGACGTCGACGACCGCCTCGAAGCCGTCGCCGCCGCGTTCGCCGAGGCGAGGCCGTCGTGACCCGCGTCGTGCTGACCGTCGGCACCGGCGGTGTCGGCAAGACGACCGTGTCGGCTGCGCTCGGCGCTGCGGCAGCGGCACAAGGTTGGCGTGCCGTGGTGGTCACGGTCGACCCGGCGCGTCGTCTCGCGGATGCGTTGGGTGCGGGCGACCGACTCGGCAGCGAACCGGTGCAGCTCCACGCTCATGAAGGTGGCGGCGAGTTCTGGGCCACAATGCTCGATCCGACAGTCACCTTCGATCGCCTCGTCGACGAGCACGCTCCCTCGACCGAGGTCGCTGCCGAGATGCGCTCCAACCGCATCTACGAGAACCTCGCCGGCGGCCTGTCCGGCACCCAGGACTACCTGGCGGTCGAAGAGCTCCACTGGTTGGTCAACGACGAGCGATTCGATCTCGTCATCGTCGACACTCCGCCCTCGTCGACGGCGCTCGACGTGGTCGACGCCCCAGGGCGTCTCGTCCGCCTGTTCGACAACCGGATCTATCAGCTGCTGACCGGCCGCAGCCGTGGGGCGCTCGGGTTGATGACCCGTGCTGCACAGCGTTTCGTGGCCACCGTCGCCTCGGTCGTCGGTGCTGCCATCGTCGATGACGCGATCGAGTTCTTCGGACTCTTCGAAGAACTCGAGGCGGGGTTCC
The DNA here is from genome assembly GCA_020631315.1 of Acidimicrobiales bacterium. Next base: position 9,369 of record JAHDHM010000092.1, on the reverse strand, counting down.
GTCAGCGGGCCGTCGAGGTCGGCGAGCTGCTCCGCAGCGACGACTGCGCCGTCGTGGTCGTCGCCAGCCCTCGACGGGACACGGTGTCCAGTGCGACCCGTCTGGTGTCGGCGCTCACGAAGCGAGGCCTGGCCCCCGACGTCGCCGTCGTGAACATGGTGCACCCACGACCTGAGGGTCTCGATGAAGCTCCGTCGAGCATCGCCGTCGAGCGGCTCCGCACTCGCGTCGCCAATGAGCTCGAAGCCGTGGAACCGCTCGTGGAGGCGCTGCATGAGGCCGTGTTGGAGGTGCCGACGCTGCCCGGCGACGTCCACGACGCCGACGGCCTGGAACACGTCCAGGAACATCTCCGTCGCCACGGACTCCACGTGTTCGGCCTGGACGCCCCTCAGCGCTAGCCTGATCCACCGTGACTGATGTGCTCATTGCCAGCGATGCGGACTGGATCATCGAGGACGTGAAGGCCGCCCTGGTCGCGCCCGGTGTCGACATCCGCGTCGTGCGCGCCGGCAAGCAGGTCCGGGCACAGGTCGAGGCCCAGACGCCCGACCTCGTGATCCTCGACCTCCAGATCGGCAACATGGGTGGCATGGCCACCTGCCTCGATCTGCGTCTCGAGTCCGGCGCCGGTCGACTGCCGCACGTTCCGGTCCTGATGCTGCTCGACCGCTCGGCCGACGTGTTCCTGGCCCAGCAGTCCGACGCAGAGGGCTGGCTCGTGAAGCCGCTCGACGCCATCCGTCTCCGTGCGGCGATCATGGCCCTGCTCAACGGTGGGACCCACCACGAGAGCGAGACCGCGGGACTCTCCTGACGCAGGGGTTTCCACCCCGCCGGGAAGCTGGCACAATCTCAGACTCCACGGAGGCGCCGAGGCGCTAACGTGGTCACCCCATCGGGATGTGGCGCAGGTTGGTAGCGCGCTGCGTTCGGGACGCAGAGGTCGGGGGTTCAAATCCCCCCATCCCGACCAACATGACCACGAGCCCGGGCGCTGTGCGCCCGGGCTCGTTCGTCGCTCAGGCGTCCACTCGCTCGCGCCACACGTCCAGCGTGGCATCGAACAGCGCGAGTCGGATCTCGGACTCGTCGAAACGATCCACGAAGTGGGCCGGGATCACTCGGTCCTGCTTGAACCAGCCACCATCGACGGTGAACGACGTCAGTCGGCCATCCTCGTCCACGATCACGCCGGCGACCACACCGACCTTGGTGCCGTCGGCGGTACGGACCTCGGCACCGGTCTCGACTGCGACGTTTCCCGAGGGGATGTTGCGGGTGGTGCGGCTGATCGTCCTCGGCATCCGACCGATGCCGTGCATCGACCCAGGTGCGAGCGCACCGTACGGATAGCCCCAGACCAGCGGTGTGCCGGAGGCCGTGGGGTACAGGCGGTTCGTCGACACGGCATCCACGGGGAGGTAGTGCTCGGACTCGAAGGCTGGCAGTGACTCGAGGTCGGCGTCTTCGGAGAGCCGGACCTGATTGCCGTCAGCACGCCAGATCCACTCGACCGGCACCACCCGCTCTTCGGCGAAGAATCGGCCCTTCGAGACCACGATGTGGCTGACCTCTCGGGCAGAGGGGTCGATGACGAGACGATCGACAGTGCCGAGATCGTTGCCATCGGCACTCACCACGTCGACGCCTTCGTTCAGCATCAGGTCGGGGTTCATGTGCAGCTCCTTTGGCTCGTCGTCTGCACGTGACTTACCCGAAACAGGCATTCGCCAAACGCCGTCGAGCCGCCCCAGACCGACTCCTGCGGCGTCAGCCGTTCGTCGGCACGCCTCGGTTCGGCCG
>JAHDHM010000092.1:4263-7463 GCA_020631315.1 Acidimicrobiales bacterium | reverse complement strand
CGGCCGTTCGGCGAGAATGCTGACCCGGCTCCAGCTTCGATCTCCTCGAGCACGCGAGCCGCAGGCAACTTCACGATCAGCTCACCCGTCTTCGAGTGGATCATGGCTGCGAAGTCACCGTTCACGCGAAGACACGACGAGCCCATCATCGTGCCCTCCTCGAGCGTGTGACCGCCCGGCGGATCGGCCAGCACGGGTTCGGCCAGCTCCCAGAACCGCTCCCGGTTCGCGTCGATCACCTCGGGCGCTGCCTTGTCGATCGCCATCGTGCGTGCTCCTCGTCGGTCGGCAACTTCTCACCGGGACGTCGATCGGGCAAGGCCGACTTCGACACGAGTGGACGCCCGATACCGTCGGCGCCATGACCGAGATCACTCCGTTGCGCTGGGGCGTGCTGTCCACGGCCAAGATCGCCCGGGTCCACGTCGTCCCGGCACTGCAGGCTGCCGATGGACATGAGGTCGTGGCCGTCGGCTCGAGGAACGCCGAGCGCGCGGCGGCGTGGGCCGGTGACCTCGGGATCGGTACCGCACACGGCAGCTACGAGGAGTTGCTGGCCGACGAGTCGGTCGATGCCGTCTACAACCCGCTGCCGAACCACCTGCACGTCGACTGGTCGATCGCTGCGTTGGAGGCCGGCAAGCACGTGTTGTGCGAGAAGCCCCTCGGCCTCGACACCGCCGACGCGCAGCGGCTCGTCGACGCTGCTGCCGCACATCCCGAGCTCGTGTGCATGGAGGCGTTCATGTATCGCTTCCATCCACAGTGGATCGCAGTTCGCGACGCTGTGTGGGCAGGGCGCATCGGCGAGCTCCGCAGCATCCAGACCTGGTTCAGCTACTTCAACGACGACCCGGACAACGTGCGGAACAACCCCGACTGGGGCGGCGGGGCGCTCCTCGACATCGGCTGCTATCCGATCTCCCAGGCCAGATGGTTGTTCGATGCATCCCCCACGCGTGTGTCGGGGCTGATCGAGCGGGATCCGCGCTACGGCACCGATCGGCTCACGTCGGCGATGCTCGACTTCGGCGACGGGAAGTCCGCGAGTTTCACCGTGGGGACGCAGCTCCACGGACATCAGCGAGCCCAGATCCAGGGCACTGCCGGCCGAATCGAAGTCGACATCCCGGTCAACGCCCCTGCGGGACACGCGGTGAAGGTCACGATCGTCGGCTCGAACGGCGAGGCCGAGGTCACCGAGCACGGTCCAGCGGACCAGTACGGCCTTCAGGGCGATGCGATGGCCCGGGCGATCGCCGGCGATCGCTCCGCCGCGACGCCGTTGTCGGACGCGATCGAGAACATGCGCGTCATCGATGCGGTGTTCGCCAGCGCCGAAGCTTGTGGGTGGATTGACGTCTGACGGTCGGCGGGTGAATGCGACTCGTCGAGCACTGCGCCAGCGGTTCCGTCGAGTAAACGGTCCGCACGTCGCGCCTCGACCAGCCAGACTCGGCGCGTGACCGCACTTGACCTCGATGCACTCCACGACTCGCTGGATGCTGCAGCTAGGGACAGCTCGATGGTCGGCATCGTCGATGTCCGCACCGCGGTGGGCTCGACGACCTCGACGTTCGGCGACCTCGGTGACGCAACGAACACCCCGATCTCCGAGACGACTCGCTTCGCGACGGCGAGTGCTGCGAAGGGGATCACAGCGCTCGTGATCGCTTCGTTGGTGTCCGATGGGTCACTCTCCCTGGACACGCGGGTCCGGCCGATCCTCGGCGACGCACTTCCTCATCTGCATCCGGAGGTGACCATTCGTCACCTCATGGGGCACCGATCCGGCGTGGGCGACTACTTCCCCGAAGACGAGGAGGACGACCCGGAGGTCGTCGATCTCGGCGTGCCGCAGACGACCCTCGACTCCGTCGACGCTCACCTCGCGCTCGTCGCGAAGATCCCCACGACCGCCGATCCGGGCGGAGAGTTCGTCTACAACAACTCCGGTTTCGTCGTACTCGGCGCGATCGCGGAACGGGTCGCCGGCGCAGCCCTGCACGACCTGGCGCACGGCCGCGTGTTCGAGCCAGCCGGCATGACCCGTTCATCGATCCCCCGCATGAGCACGCTCGGGACTGACGTCGCGATCGGTCGCCTCGCCGATGGTCGCCCACACACCGAATTCGTGCCAGAGCGCGGCGGTGGCGACGGTGGGCTCGTGACGACTGTGGCCGATCTCGACCGACTCTGGCGGGCGCTTCGATCCGGTGTCGTCGTGCCGACCGAGCTCGTCGACGAGCTGTGGACGGACCAGCGCCCGGGTGAGGCATCGATCGGCTACGGGCTCGGCTTCTGGGTCCACCGTGGGCGAGATGTCGTCCGGCTGGAGGGGATGGACGCCGGCATCTCGATGGTGTCGTGCCACGACCTCGACACCGCCACCACGATGTCGATCATCTCGACCACGACATCCGGTGCCTGGCCCGTCGTGCGTGTGCTCGACGACGCACTCGGCGCGTGAGTCGTCAGTAGGTGCGCAGCTCGAGGCGGTGACCGTCGAGATCGCGGAGATAAACCCCTTCGCCTTGGCCGCGTGCGCCGAAGAGCGACATCGGACCCTTCTCGATCTCGTCGCCGTAGCGCTCCACGAACGCGTCGAAGTCGGCGCGATCGCAGACGTAGGCGACGTGGTCGGTGTTGGTGCCGGTGATCTCGGTCTCGAACAGGTCGACGATCAGGTCGGCGTCGATGCGGAACGAGACGAAGGGCACCTCGCCGGCGCGCCACTCCTCCAACCGAACGGGTTCGACACCGAACCGCTCCACGTACCACGCCAACGACGCCTCGGCGTCGGCGACGTTCAGCACCACGTGATCGATCCCGTGCAGCATGTCGACCTCCGGCGGCGAGACCGGCCGATCCCTACGATCGGCCGCATGTGCCGCAACATCACGACCCTACGAGGACTCGAACCCGCTGCGACCGACGAGGAGATCGAAGCCGCAGCGCGGCAGTACGTCCGCAAGGTGACCGGCGTGCAGAAGACATCGGCGGCCACCGAGGAGGCGTTCGAGCGCGCAGTGGCGATCATCGCCGCGGCGACCACCGAAGCCCTCGCCGAACTGCCACCACGCAAGCAGCCCCCGACGACCGAGCCCCCGCTGCGTCGTCTGGCTCGTCGATAATCCGCCGAGCACGTCGTCTGGCTCGTCGATAATCCGCCGAGCACGTCGTCTGGCTCGTCGATAATC
>JAHDHM010000092.1:0-4163 GCA_020631315.1 Acidimicrobiales bacterium | reverse complement strand
GGCTCGTCGATAATCCGCCGAGCACGTCGTCTGGCTCGTCGATAATCCGCCGAGCGCACCGCGTGCCGGTACCGTCGCCCGGGTGCACCTCGACGAGCTCCGCGACCTCATGGACGAGACCTACGGACTGAAGGACTCCGAGCGCGGCATACCGGCGACGATCGCCTGGCTCACCGAAGAACTCGGCGAACTCGCCCAGGCCGTACGCAAGGGCACGCGCGAGCAACAGCTCCACGAGCTGGGTGACGTGCTGGCATGGGTCGCCTCACTCGCAGCACAACTCGACCTGTCGATGGACGAGGCCGTACAGCGCTACGTCGGTGGCTGTCCCAAGTGTGATCAGACGAGCTGCGTCTGCTGACGCAGCACCGATCGATCAGCCTCGGGCGAGCAGGATCTCGGCGATCTGCACCGTGTTGAGGGCAGCGCCCTTGCGCAGGTTGTCGTTGCTGATGAACAGGTCGAGACCGTTCGGCAGCACGTGGTTCCGGCGCACACGACCGACGTAGGACGGGTCCTTGCCGGCGGCCATCAGCGGCGTCGGCACGTCGACGACCTCGACCTGGTCGTGAGCGCCCATCACCTCGAGGGCACGCTCGACCGAGATCTCGTTCTCGAAGCCCGCGGCGATCGACAGCGAGTGACCCGTGTAGACGGGCACGCGCACGCAGGTGCCGGAGACGGCGAGGTCCGGGATGCCGAGGATCTTGCGGCTCTCGTTGGTGAGCTTGCGTTCCTCGTCGGTGTCACCCGACCCGTCGTCGAGGTAGGCACCGGCATAGGCGAGCACGTTGAACGCGATCGGTGCCGTGTAGACGCCGGGCTCCGGGAAGTCGACGGCTTCACCATCGTGGGTGAGCTCGGGGCTGCGGTCGCCGACCTTCATGACCTGCTCGTGCAGCTCGGACACGCCGTTGAGACCGGTGCCGGAGACCGCCTGGTAGGTGCTGACGATCATCGACTGCAGGCCGGCCTCGGCGTGCAGTGCCTGCAGCGGCGCCATGGCAGCCATGGTCGTGCAGTTCGGGTTGGCGACGATGCCCTTGGGGATGTCGTTCAGGGCGTCGTCGTTCACGCCGGCCACGACGAGGGGAACGTCGGGGTCCATGCGCCAGCCCGACGAGTTGTCGATGACCGTGGCGCCTGCCGCTGCGACGCGAGGTGCGAGCGCGAGCGAGGCGGTCTTGCCGGCGGAGAAGAGCACGACGTCGAGACCGGAGTAGTCCGCAGTGTCGGCGTCCTCGACGGTGATCTCGGTGTCACCGACTGGCAGAGTTCGGCCCGCAGAACGAGCAGAGGCGAACAGTCGCACCTCGTCGAACGGGAAGCCCCGCTCCACGAGGATCTTGCGCATCACGCCACCGACCTGGCCGGTGGCGCCGACGATTCCGATCTTCATGGCCACACAGGGTAACGGCCGACCTTCGGAGGCGGCCGAAGAATATGGTGCCGAGATGACCGAACCGGCCTCCGACGAACGACTCGCCTACCGCCTGATCACCGGACCAGACGACGCCGCCTTCTGCGAACGGATCAGCGCCCTGCTGGCCGACGGCTACATGCTGTACGGCTCGCCGGCGATCACACACGACGGCGAACGGGCAGTCGTGGCGCAAGCCCTGGTCCTGCCGTGACCGTCGGCGCGCCGAAACCGACGAAGGACATCGTCCTGGACCTGTTCGACTTCGTGTGGATGCAGCAGGCGGCGCACGAGGTGGCGCACCCCACCGGTGAGATCGGCACCATCAGAGACCTCTACCGCCAGCTCGAAGCTGAACGCTCGCTGCTCTGAAGTGGTCGCGCCTCAGCCCAGCCAGACCCCGGTCACGATGCCGCCATCGACTTCGACATTCACTCGGCGCTCGGAGTAGTCCTCGGTCAGCATCATGTGTTCGCCGTCGACTCGTGCGACGCGCCAGATCAGTCCGTTCTCCACGGCGAGCGCGCCGACCTCGTCTTCGGTGAGCCCGACGAAGTCCGACGTCGTGAGCTCGGAGTCCGGGATGACGTCGCCCGGTGCAGGCTCGATGTCGTCGGCAGGCGTCGTGGTGGCCGGAGCGGCGCTGGTGGACGGCGCGGCGGCCGGAAGGTCAGCTTCGTCACCGCAGGCGGCGAGCAGGGAGATGAGCAGAGCGAGGGAGAGAACCAGGTGCTTCATGCTCAGTTCGACGCCCATGATCGGCCGGTTGGTTCCCGACTTCGCGTGATCGCTCACACGTCGCGGCGGATTAGCTTCGTCGCCGATGCGGACACTCCTCTTGATGCTCGCCGGCGGTGTGCTGGCCCTCGTCGCGCTCTTCGCGATCGCTGTCTTCGTCGTCGGTGACGAGTTCGACGACGACGTCGACGACGCCGGCACCGAGCCCACGAGCGAGATCTGCTCGCCTGAAGCCGTCGGTGAGGATGCGGGCCCCGTGGTCGTGGTCTACGAAGTCGTCCGAGGCAACCTCGGCGACGTCTGCTTCGGTGACGCCGACGCCACGACCGAAGAGGCCTGGGACGAGCTCGCTCAGTTCGTTCCGCCCCAAGAGCTCGACGCACTCACGGTCTTTGCCGGATTCGAGTCCGACGACGGCACGCTCGCGTTCGCCGGCCCGATGGACGACGGGCACGAGACCTTCGTCATCGCCGTCGACCTCGCTACGGCCGCCGACGACCCGTCGGAGCTGAAGCTCACGATGGCCCACGAGTACGCCCACGTCATCACCCAGGTGCGCCGGCAGATCGACCCCTCCGTCGACGAGGACGGGTGCGACACCTTCCACAACGGCAACGGCTGCTTCCTCGATGGGTCCTTCATGGACGACTGGATCGACCAGTTCTGGTCCGACGCGGACCTCGCCTCGCTTCCCGAGGACGGGTCGGCAGACGAAGAAGGGGGCGAGGACCGATGTGATCTCGACTCGTCCTTCCTCGGCGCCTACGCGGCCAGCCACCCGGAGGAGGACTTCGCCGAGTCGTTCTCGGCGTTCGTGTTCGACCTCGACGTGCCGGCATCGGTGCAGCCGAAGATGGACTTCATGGCTGCTCGCCTCGACCTCGCCGGCTACCAGGACCGAGCACTCGCGTCGAGCGATGCCCAGCCCTCCAACACGTTCGACCGCTGCGGCTGACATACACCGTCTACCGTCGGCGCCATGAAGGTGGTCATGGTGGTCGTGTCGTTCATGCTCGTCGCGCCTGCGTGCGCGGCGACTGGTTCGGAAGCAAGCCGCTCCACCACCGCAACAGCACCTGCCGAATCGACGACGACCACGGCACCGGACATCCCGTCGACGACAACCACCGCGACAACGACGACCGACGCCACGCCATCGACGACAGCGTCCACAGCGGTCGCGACGACGTTCGCAGACACCACCACGACCGAATGGAGCCCCGTCACGTCGAGCACCCTGCCCGAGGGAGGGCTTCCCGGAACCATCGACGCGCTCTGGTATGGACGTGGTGCGACGCTGGACGTGGTCGGAGTCCGCTACGACGACGTGCTGAACGTCCGCCGGACTCCGGGGGTCGACGGCGCCGTCATCGCCACCCTGGCGCCTGACGCCACCGGCCTGCGATCGACCGGACGCCAGGTCAGTTTCGACACGACCGAGGACGAGTGGCCGCGACCCATCTGGAACGAACTCGTCCTTGACGACGGAACGGTCGGCTGGGTCGATCGGGCCTTCGTCGCCATTCCGTCCGGTGCCTTTCCCACAGGTGGTGCGTCGCTGTTGGAGCGGGTCGACGGGCTCGTCGCACCCGATGGTGAGTCGCTGGCACTCCTCGTCGCCGCGAACATCACGGACACGTTCCTCGAGTGGACGAGCCGTGTCGAGGTCTCCGGTGCGCCGGAGGTCATCGACGGCGTCGGGACCGTGAGCGTGGACGTCATCGATGTCCCCGACGACGCCGAGAAGGGTTCGCGGATCGTCATCAGCGCCGCTGTGACGGACACCGGCTGGACGCTGGTCGGCCTGACCGACCTCAGGTACTGCAGTAGAGGCGGCGGCAACGGCAGCTGCCTCTGAGCCGAGACGGCGTCAGCCCCGATCGATCAACGCAGCGGCCGAAGCACTGCCGAGACGGCGTCAGCCCCGATCGATCAACGCAGCGGCCGAAGGCACTGCCGAGACGGCGTCAGCCCCGATCGATCAACGCAGCGGCCGAAGGCACTG
>JAHDHM010000091.1 GCA_020631315.1 Acidimicrobiales bacterium | reverse complement strand
GGGTGAGGTCAGCTCCGGCCGAGGAGTGCTCGTGGGCGGAAGCGTGCCGCCAGCGTGGCGACGGCGATGACCATCGGGAACACCTCGAGGCGGCCGAACAGCATCCGCCCCATGAGGATCGGGCGTGACGCTCGTGGGAGCTCCTGGAACGTCGCGGCGGGTCCCACCTCACCGAGACCGGGGCCGATGTTGCCGGTGGCCGACACGGCAGCGGAGAAGCCCGTGACGGGGTCGGCGCCCAGTGCGGTGACGAGTCCGCCGCCGACGAGCATCGCGGTCATGTAGAGCATCACGAAGCCGAGCGTTCGGAACACGACGTCGGGGGCCACGACGGCCTGGCCGAGCCGGACCGAGCGCACCGCCCGCGGGTGTCGGGCACGGGTCACTTCGCGTGCGGCGAACTTGGCGGCGACCTGCACTCGGAGCAGCTTCAGGCCACCCGAGGTCGAGCCCGTGGTGCCGGCCGGGATCATGAACAACAACAGCAGCACCTGCGCGGCCGGTGCCCAGAGGGTGAAGTCGGCGGTGCCGAAACCGGTGCTGGTGACGATCGTCGCGGCGTTGAACACGGCGTCTCGCGCCCGCTGTCCCGAGGTGACGTCGAGGTCGGCGGTGAAGACCACGAGGCCGGCGATCACCACGGCGAACGCCATGACGTACAACCGGAACTCGCTGCTGCGGGCATAGACGCCGGGGTTCCCTCGGACCGCCTGCCAGTGCCAGGCGAAGCTGGCGCCGCAGACGAACATGCCGACGGTCAGCACCATCTCGACGGCCACGCTGTCGAAGTGGCCGGCTGAGGCGCCGTAGGGGCTGAAGCCACCGGTCGACGCCGTGGTGAACGCGTGCGACACCGCGTCGTAGAGGTCCATGCGACCGATGACGATGAGGGCGACGGTCAGCAGCAGCGTGATGCCGCCGTAGAGCAGCCACAACCGCTTGGCCGTCTCGCGCACCTGGGGTGTCAGACGGTCGGGGGTGGGCCCGGGCGCCTCTGCGGCGATGAGTTCGAGGCCACCGACCTTGAGTGCCGGGAGGATCGCGACTGCGAGGACGATGAGCCCCATCCCGCCGAACCACTGCGACATCTGCCGGAAGAAGCGCACGCCCTTCGGCACCGACTCGAGGTCGAGGATCACGGTCGAGCCGGTGCAGGTGAAGCCGGACACCGACTCGAAGATGGCGTCGTCGACGTGCGACCAGTCGAACGTGCCGGCGAAGAGGAACGGCAGGGCACCGAACAGTGACACGGTGACCCACGACCACGCGACCGCAGAGAAGGCCACCGCGGTGCGCTGGACCTTCGGGACGCGACTGACCCACCACATCGCAGCGCCCGCGACACCGGTGACCGCGGCGGCACCGAGCATGGCTCGCACGTCGGTCCAGCGATCGTCGCCGCCGTCGATCGCGCCGACGACACCACTGATCGCCATGCCGATCGCGACGATGGCGAGCGCGATGCCGGTGATGTGCACGGTGGCGCTCTCGACCCGTGCGCGCAGCGGCCCCGACGGGCCGTCGAAGACGTCGTCGCGACTCATGAGCGGTTCCGCCCGATGACGGTGGAGACGGCGATCCGCCCGCGAACACGCATCGGTTTGGTGACGACCGCGACCGCGGCCAGCACCGGCAACACCGACACCCGTCCGAGCAGCATCAACACGATGGCTGCGGCCTGCCCGACCGGCTCCAGAGCGGTCAACGCCGAGAACGGATCAGCCGAGCCGTACGCGGGGCCGGCAGTCGCCAACAGCGAGAGCGTGGCACCGATGGCCGAGAACACGTCGTCGCCGAACGCGGCGAACGTCAGGTACCCGACGGCGGCGACGAAGAGGTTCAGCACGATCTCGCCGAGGATCCTGGCCACCACCTCGTCGCCGACGGTCGACTTGCCGACCCAGACCTGGAGCACGGAGTTCTGGTGCAGCTGACGGCGCAGCTCGCGTCGCATCACACTCAGGACGACGAGCACCCTCGCCAGACGCACACCACCGGTGAGCGACGCCGCCATGCCACCGATCGCGGCGACGGTCACCAGCAACGCCAGACCGGTCCCGCCGAAGACCGCCGGATCGTCGGCCAGCAACCCGGTGGTCGACGCTGCAGAGGTCGCCGCGAAACCGGCGGCACGGAGGCCGTCCCAGGTCCAGTCCTCGGCCGACACGAACAGCACCGCCCATGCTCCGACGACGAGCGCCACGTAGGTGCGGAACTCGATGGCCCGCCACAGGATCCCGACATCGCCGGTGCGCATCAGGCGGAACACGAACGGCAGACTCACGCCGGCGGTCGCCATGGCCGCGACCGACACCCACTCGATCGCTGCAGAGTCGAAGGCACCGATCGAACCAGAGCGCGTCGACCACCCTCCGGTCGAGGCCACGGTGAGGCCGTGGTTCGCCGCCTCGAAGATCGGCATGCCGGCGACGAGGTACCCGAGCGCGATCAGCAGCGTGAAGGCGGCATAGAGGAACGAGAGTCGACGGAGGTTGCCGCCCGTCGTCGGCGACAGCCGGCTCGCCGCACGGGTGGCAACACCGCCGTCGGCGTCGAGGCCACCGATACCGAGGCGAGGCAGCACCCGCACGATCGCGATGAGTCCCACCGCGCCGGACCCCCACTGCAGCATGGCCCGGAACAGATGCTCGCCCCGCGACAACGACGACGGGTCGTCGATCACCGACGCAGCGGTCGTACTGACGCCGGCGGTCGACTCGATGAGCGCCTCGAACCAGCCGTCGACGGCGCCGGTCGCCATGTGGACTCCGGCACCGGCTGTCAGCATCGCTGCTGCACCGACGACGAGCGAACCGTAGAGCTCCTCGGTCGAGAACCGCCGTGGCAGCCGGAACCACAGGCACAACGGCAGACCGACGGCCACGAGGACTGCGGAGGCGAGCCCGAGGGCGACCGGGTGGCCGCCACCCATGACGAGATCGATCAGTGCCGCCGGGGCGACCGCCGCGCCCCCTGCTGCCAGCACGGCACCGGCGGTGACCGCCGGCCCGGACTCACGACGGCCGCTGTGCATCGCGAAGACCATGCGCCGGTAGACCGGCGCCAGCCATCGCTCCCACAGCGTGTCGGTGATCACGCCTCAGGTCTCCGTCAGCCGAACGCTTCGTGGACCTTGTCCACCATGTGCGGCAGCGCGAACACGATGACGTGGTCACGCACTCGCAGCGTCGAGCGCCCACGGGCGATCTCGGCCTTGCCGTCGCGGACGATGGCCGCGACGAGCACGTCGTTGGGCAGGTGCAGGTCGGCGACGGTCGCGTCGCAGGCACGGGTGCCCGGCTGCACCTCGAACTCGATGACCTCGACCTCACCGTCCAAGAACGTCGCCACCTGGGCGACGTCGCCGCGGACGAAACGCAGCACGCTGTTCGCCGAAGCGGTGCGTGGCGACAGGGCTGCATCGATGCCGACCTGGTCGAGCAGCGACAACAGTCCGAGGCGGTGCACGACGGCGATGGTCTCGGCGGCACCCTCGGCCTTGGCGAACAGACAGGCGAGGATGTTGGCGTCGTCCTCGCCGGTGAGCGCGACGACGCTGTCGAACGAACCGATGTTCTCCTCGAGCAGCAGGTCGACCTCGGTGATGTCGCCGTGCAGCACGAGTGCGCCCGGCAGGCTCTCCGAGAGTTCCTGGCAGCGTTCGACGTCGCGGTCGACGATCACGACCTCGACGCCCTTGGCCCCGAGTCGGGACGCGAGGATCTCGGCCGTCCGACCTCCGCCGAGCAGCATGACCTTGCGCAGCTTGTTGCGCTTCAGGCCGAGCAGTTCCATGAGCTCGGACTTGCCGCGTCGTTTACTGACCACACGCAGCAGGTCCTGCTCGGCCAGGACGTGGTCCTGTCGCATGACGACGGTGCTGCCCTCGCGGGTGAGCGTGCCGAAGATGAAGTCCCAATTCGGCCCGTACTCGCGGCCGATGTCCGAGACCCGCCGCCCCACGACGGGTGCCGATGAGCAACACCTCGCCCGACGCCATCTCGTGGACGTCGGACGCGCCCTGGTAGCCGAGCAGGTCGAGGATCTCGCCGGCGATCTCCTCGTCGGGGTCGATGACGAGGTCGACACCCATGGTGGAGCGAACCTCGAGTCCGGGTCGGCCACGGAGATCGCCGTCCTCGAGGCGGGCGACGGTGCGGGCCACACCCGCAGCTCGTGCCTGCATGCAGGCGAGCAGGTTGACCTCGTCGTCGTCGGTGAGCGCGACCATCAGATCGGCGCGCTCGACCCCGGCCTCTTCCAGGACCTTGGGACTGCTGCCCGAACCGAGCACCGTCATCACGTCGATCGACTCGTCGATCTCGCGCAGCCGACGTCGCGACCGGTCGACGACCACGACGTCGTTGCCTTCGCGGCTCAGGCGACCGGCCACGTAGGAACCGACCTCGCCTGCGCCGATCACCAGAACTCGCATGCCATGACCACGCTATCGAATCGGCTGTCCGCGCCCGGGCCGCTCGCGTCCCTCACGGGGAGCGGCGGTGTCAGGCGAAGAAGACCTCTGCAACATCCTTGTACAGGTCGTCACGAACCGGCTTCTCGATACCGACGACGTCCGCGAGCGGCACCCGCACGATCCGATCGGCCTGCAGCGCGACCATCATGCCGCTGGCATGGTCGTGCACCGCGTCGATCGCGGCGACACCGAAACGCGAGCACAGGACCCGGTCATAGGCCGTCGGGGTGCCGCCTCGCTGGACGTGCCCCAGGACCGTGACGCGGGAGTCGAACCCCGTACGTTCGGCGATGGCACGACCGACCAGGTCACCCATGTCGCCCAGCTTCGGGTTGCCCCACTGGTCGAACTCCTGCTCGAGCCCCTCGAACGTGCCGTCGATCGGGCGAGCGCCCTCGGCAACCACCACGATCGACGCGTAGCGGCCGCGGCCGTGACGCCGGGTGATGCGTTCGCAGACCTCGGCGATGTCGAACGGATACTCCGGCACGAGGATCACCGACGCACCGGATGCGATCCCGGCGTGCACGGCCACATGGCCGACGTGGCGGCCCATGACCTCCACGACCATGACGCGGTTGTGCGACTCGGCGGTGGTGTGGAGCCGGTCGATGAGGTCCGTCGCGATCTGCACGGCGGTGTTGAAGCCGAACGTGTACTCGGTCCCGGCGATGTCGTTGTCGATCGTCTTCGGCACACCCACGACGTTGCCGCCGAGTTGGTGCAACCGGTCGGCGCACTTCAGCGTGCCGTCGCCGCCGATGACGATGAGGGCGTCGACCCCCAGCTCGTCGAGGTTCTCCTTGGCCTGCTCGAAGCCCCCCTCGTACAGACCGGGGTTGCTGCGCGAGGTGCCGAGGATCGTGCCGCCCTTCGGCAGGGTGCCGCGCATGCCTTCGACGTCGAGCTCGATGAACTTCTTGTCGACGACACCGGCCCACCCGTCGAGAAAGCCGACGACCTCGTCACCGAAGACACGCTCGGCCTTGCGCACGACGGCGCGGATGACCGCGTTGAGACCTGGACAGTCACCGCCACCGGTGAGGACTCCGACTCTCATGATGGGGCTCCTGGTGTCGCGACGCGACTCAGCACACTGCGCTCCCTGGGACTGGGAGGGTGCACGCGGCACCCCAGGCGAAACCGAGACGCTAGCGCCCGCTACGGTGCCCCGAATGGCAATCGTTGTGGCTATCGACGCAGGTACGACGGGAGTGCGCTCCTTCGCGATCGACGAGGCGGGCACCCCGATCGGCATCGCCTACCGGGAGTTCACCCAGTACTTCCCTCAGCCGGGCTGGGTCGAACACGACGCGGAGGAGATCTGGCAGGCGGTCCAGGCGACGCTCGCCGAGTTGACCGCCGCCGTCGATCAACCGATCGCGGCCATCGGCATCACCGACCAGCGTGAGACCGTCGTGGCCTGGGACCGCCGCACCGGCGTGCCACGTCATCGCGCCATCGTGTGGCAGGACCGTCGCACCGCGGCCCGCTGCGACGCACTCACCGAGGCCGGCCACCTCGACCTCGTGCGCAACACCACGGGCCTCGTGCTCGACCCGTACTTCACCGGCACCAAGGCCGAGTGGCTGTTGAACGACGGCGGCGTCGAGGCCGACGAGCACCTGTGCCTCGGCACCATCGACGCCTGGCTCGTCTACAAGCTCACGGGCGGGACCACGTTCATCACCGACACCTCGAACGCCAGCCGCACCCTCTTGTTCGACATCCGCACGTTGTCGTGGAGCGAGGAGCTGTGCGACCTGCTCGGCGTGCCCATGACCGCGCTGCCCGAGGTGCGCCCGTCGAGCCAGCGTTACGGCCTCACCGGCGACGACTGCGCTGCAGGTGCCGGCATCCCGATCTCGGGCATCGCCGGCGACCAGCAGGCCGCCCTGTTCGGTCAGGCCTGCCTCGAGGCCGGCATGACCAAGAACACCTACGGCACCGGATCGTTCGTCCTCATGAACGTCGGCAACACCTGCCCGGACCCCGTCGAGGGTCTGCTGACCACCGTCGGTTGGACCATCGGTGACTCGGTCGAATCCGGCACCACCTCGTACGCGATGGAGGGTGCCGTGTTCGTGACGGGCGCAGCCATCCAGTGGCTGCGCGACGGCCTCGGCATCATCGAGAGCGCCCCTGAGGTCGGCCCGCTCGCAGCGTCGGTCGACGACACCGGTGGCGTGTACTTCGTCCCCGCGATGGCCGGGCTCGGCTCGCCGTACTGGGACCCCTACGCCCGCGGGACCATCGTCGGCATCACCCGCGGCACCGGCCGCGCCGAGATCGCGCGAGCCGTCGTCGAGTCGATGGCGTACCAGACGCGTGACGTCGTCGACGCGATGGCGAACGCAGCGGGCCTCGAGATCGCGTCGCTGCGTGTCGACGGTGGCGCCTCCGTGATGCCGCTGCTGCTGCAGTTCCAGGCCGACCAGCTGGGTGTGCCGGTGAGCCGCCCGAAGATCACCGAGACCACCGCGTTGGGTTCGGGCTTCCTGGCCGGCATGGCCGAGGGCGTGTGGGACTCCCCCTCCGACGTCGGCAACGCATGGCAGCTCGACGCCGAGGCCACGCCGAACCCGGATCGCACGCAGGCCGACGCGCTCTATGCCGACTGGGTACGTGCCGTCGAGCGCTCACGTGCGTGGGCGGTCGAGTCCTGAGGAGCCACGGATGACCGCAGTGAAGCAGATGCCGCGAGGTGTGTTGGCGCTCGTCGTCGGCGTGTTCGTGATCGGCGGCCTCGCGCTCGCCACCCGCTCGCAGTGGGACTGGATCTTCGAGGACGACCAGGTCGCCTTCGAGGTGCCGGTCGCCCCGGAGGTCACGATCCAGACCGAGGAGCAGCGTCGCTTCACGATCGATGCCGACCGTTCGCTCGTCAGCTACGAGGTCGAGGAGCGACTCGTCGGCACCGAGAAGATGGCGACCGGATCGACCAGTGCCGTCGCCGGGGACATCGTCCTCGACCTCGATGATCCGTCTGCCTCGACCGTCGGCACCATGGTGGTGAACGTCGAGACACTCACGTCGGACTCGTCGTTGCGGGACAAGCGTCTGCGCCACGACTTCTTGTCCTCGAGCCACTTCCGGTTCGCCGAGTTCACGCCGACCGACGTCACCGGCTGGCCGGCCGAGATCGTCGACGGCACCACCTACGACCTCACGATCGTCGGCGACATGACGGTCAAGGAGACCACGGCGCCGGCCACGTTCGTCGGCACCGCCCGCCTCGACGGCGACGATCTCCACGTCGAACTCTCCGCCGATCTCCTGCTCTCCACGTTCGACGTCGGTCCGATCAGCGTGTCCGGCCTCGTCTCGACCGGCGACGACGCCCGGCTGATCATCGACGTCGTCGCCGTCGACGTGACCGACCGCGACCAGCCCCTCGTGTTCGACGAGGTCGAGATCGCCACGGCCGTCGACTACCGGCCCGACGGCTCCGACCGCTTCTCTCGGATGATCCTCCCGATCGTCGCCGATCACTGCGCCCGCTGCCACAACACCGGCGGCCCCGGCTACAGCACCTGGGAGCTCGACACGGTCGCCGACGTGGCCGACATCGCCGCCGACATCGACCTCCTCACCCACGCCGGGTACATGCCGCCGTGGCCGGCATCGGACGAGAGCGTCGCGTTCGTCGACGACTGGTCGCTCACGACGGCCGAGCTCGCCGAGATCCGGGCCTGGGTCGACGAGGGCGCCACGATCGACGTCCCAGCCGACACCCCGGTCGTCGCGACCGAGACGGACATCCCGCCGTTCGAGCAGGACGTCGTGATGGGTCCGATCGAGCCGTACCAGGGCTCGACCGATCGCCGTGACGACTATCGCTGCCTGATCTACGACCCCGAGATCACCGAGCCGACGTGGGCTCGCGGCTACTGGTTCGTGGCCGACCAGATCGAGGTCGTCCACCACGCCATCATCACCAAGGCGAGCGCCCAGACCCGCGCCGAGGCCGACCGCCGCGACGCCGCCGAGCCCGGTGCCGGATGGACCTGTTACACCGGCGGCAACTCCCTCGACGGCCCGACCGAACGGGCCTACGGCTGGGCACCCGGCGGCCAGGGCTCGTTCTTCGGCGACGACGCAGGGCAGCTGCTCGAGCCCGGCGACTACTTCGTGGTCCAGATCCACTACCACTTCGACCACGAAGCCCCCGTCGACGCCTCGCAGTTCATCGTCGACCTCCACGAACCGGAAGTGGTCGAGGCCAACGGCGGCGAGCTCGTGCGCCTTCGGCCCCAGCTGTACCTCGGCCCGGCGGAGATCCCGTGCCCGACCGACGCGCCCACCTTCGGCACACCCCAGTGCGAACGCGAGAACGAACTCGATCGGCTGCAGAGGGACTACGGCCGGATCTCTCGGTTCATCCCGGACTTCCTGCTCGGGGCGTGTGGCCAGACGGCGGCGGAGTACCTCGACGACACCGATGGCGTCGCCTACTCGACGTGTGATCTGCCGGTACAGAACCCCGGCCTCATCACCGACGTCACCGGCCACATGCACGAGATCGGCGCCGCCATCAGGCTCACGGTCAACCCGGACTCGCCGGACGGCTACGTGCTGCTCGACATCCCGGTGTGGAGCTTTGACTGGCAGCTCGGCTATCAGCCCGTCGACGAGCTGATCCTGACGGCGGACGACGTGATCCGTGTCGAGTGCTGGTGGGACCGCTCGCTGCGCTTCGACCCAGATCCGAAGTACATCACCTGGGCCGAAGGCACCCTCGACGAGATGTGTTACTCGTCGATCACGACTCGCCCCGTGGGCTGACCTCGCATCAGGAGCCCCAGGATCTCCCCAGGGGGCAATGAGGGGTTCTCCCCACAGACGCGGGGGACGAGATTCGTTTCCATGAGGACATGACCTCCTCACTGGAAACGGCGACCACCACACCGACCGACGCGTCCAGCGCCGCAGCGTTGGCCGGCGCTGCTCGGCCGGACCGCAACCGTGCTGTCGACGCGTATCGCGCTGTCGCGATGCTCGCGGTCGCGATCGGCCACTGGGTGGTCGTGCACACCGCCATCGGCGACGACGGCCTGCCGACCGGCACGAACGCTCTCGAGCTCGCTCCCGACCTCTCCTGGCTCACCTGGCTGTTCCAGGTGATGCCGCTGTTCTTCGTCGTCGGCGGCTTCTCGTCGGCCCGATCCCTCGACGCGCACTTCCGCAAGGGTGGAACCGCACACGAGTGGGTCGGTGGCCGACTTCGAAGGATGCTGGCGCCGACGATCGTGCTCGCGGGGACATGGGTGGCGGTGGTCGCAGCAGCGTCGGCGGTCGGCTGGGTCGGGCCTGCCGGCGCAGCGCTCGTGGGGGCAGCGATCCCGTTGTGGTTCCTGGCGAACTACACGATCGACACGGCCGTGGCCCCGTATCTGATCCCCCGTTTCCGTTCAGCCCCGGCCAAGGTCGGCGGCCTGCTCGTCGGCACGTTCTTCGCCGTCGAGGTCATCCGGGCGGTCGGGGTGCCACTCGTCCCCCAGATCAACTGGGTGCTCGGCTGGCTGCTCTTCCAGATGCTCGGCGCCGCCTGGTCCGAGGGCATCGTCACCTCGAAGCTCGCTGCCCGGCTCGCCGCGCCGTCGTGGGTGGCCGCCGTGTCGCTCGTCGCCTTCGGCCCGTGGCCGGTCACGATGATCCACGTTCCCGGTGTCGGCCACTCCCCCACCCACCCGCCGTCGACGGCGCTGATGGCGTTCGGTCTCGCCTACTCGCTCACCGCGATCGCGTCCGCTCCGGTGGTCGATCGCTTCCTCGCCTCGACCCGTGGCGCAGGTGCCTGGGTGGCCGTCGTGGCCGGCAACGGCGTCGCCATGACCGTCTACCTGTGGCACATGACGACGGCCGTCGTCGCGACGCTCGTGGTGTGGCAGCTCGGCCTGGTTCCCGACACCGACCCCGGGACCGCTGCCTGGTGGTTGTCGAAGGTCCCGTTCGTGCTCGTCGCCGCGGCGGTGCTGGCTCCTGCGGTGTGGAAGCTGTCGCCCATCGAGCGCAATGCCCTGCTGTCGGGCAGCAGCGAGTGGCGCCACGGTCCGATGGCCACGGCTGCGATCGCCGCCGGCGTGTCGACGTCGATCAAGCTCTGGTCGGTCGGCTC